>JAITNO010000124.1 GCA_031290405.1 Spirochaetaceae bacterium | reverse complement strand
GGCATATCGACGAGAAAAACCGCATGATTTATCGCGTTTCAGGTGATGTAATAGAGCTATACGCACTGCGAACGCATTATGGGGACAAGTAGCGTAACGTTAGCAAAAAAGACCTCGCGCGGGGACGCGGTAGGGAAAAAGGCCATGCGAGAGGGGCAGGCGGGCGCAGCTTGCGAGGGGGGGAGAGAAGGCCGGGGGACGTTTTTTTGGGAGAGAGCATGAAGAGAAGGCTTTAGAGTGAACGCCCCTAGGGAGAGCCCGGGGGGGGGTTGTGGAGGGAGGGGGTTGCCCCTTGGGGGAGGGCAGATGCCACGATGCCTTGACGGGTCAATAACTTTTAAGTATAATGCCGACATATGTTTGAAGTGGTTTTTTACAAAAATAAAAACGGTAACGAGCCAGTGTTTGAATATATAAAAGAACTGTTAGCCCGAAAAGATAAAAACAGCCGTATAAACGCGAATAAGATAAATGATTACATACAAATTTTGAGCGAGCACGGCACAAGAGCCGGAGAACCGTATGTAAAACATTTGGATGACGATATTTGGGAGCTTCGCCCTTTGCGAAACAGGATATTGTTCGCGGCACATAAGGGAAGCGTTTTTGTACTGCTTCACTACTTTATGAAGCAAAGCGCGAAAACACCGAAACGGGAAATAGAGAAAGCAAAACAAAACTTTGCGGATTTTATAGCAAGGAGCGGGTAAATGGATATAAAGAATAGCGCTGAAGGTAGAAGCTGGACTGCGGCCAGAAAAGAACTTTTCACCGGAGAAGAAATAGCCCAAAGCGATTTACGGGTTGCAATTATCGGCGAACTAATCAAAGCCAGACAAAAACAAGGCATTTCACAGAAAGCGCTGGGAGAAATGAGCGGCGTCAAACAACCAATCATAGCCCGCTGGGAAACGGGAAAAGTCAGTCCGCAGATTGATACCCTGTTAAAAGTCCTAAACCCATTAGGAAAAACACTTGCCATTGTGCCCATAAAATAGCAAAAACCTCCGGCAAACGCCGGGGGCTTTCTTTATGGGGGAGGAGGAGGACGCGCCCCACGCGGGGGCGGGGGGCGCGTCCTCCTCCTGGGCTCTCCTCCTTGTCAAGGCGTTGATGGTGTGCTATGGTTGTCTCCATGATTGCTGTTTCAAATCTTTATAAAAAGTATGGTGCGTTCGACGCGGTCCGCGACGTGTCGTTTGCGGTGGAAAGGGATAGCGTCCTGGGCTTCCTGGGGCCCAATGGCGCCGGCAAGACGACGATTATGAAGATTCTTACCGGCTACCACTTCCCCAGCGCGGGCACGGCGGTTCTGGACGGGATCTCGGTGACGGAGGATCCGGTTGCGGTGAAGGCTTTGATTGGCTACCTGCCGGAGTCTGTGCCGCTCTACGGGGACTTGACGGTGGAGGAGTATCTGCGCTTTATCGGCCAGGCGCGCCTTATTCCGCGCGAGGCGCTTGGCGCGCGGATTGAGTGGGCGTTGGAGCGTTGCGCGCTCTTTGAAAAGCGCCGTGCGCGCATCGAGACGCTCTCGAAGGGTTTTAAGCAGCGGACGGGCTTGGCGCAGGCGATCCTCCACGACCCGCCGATATTGATTCTGGATGAGCCGACCTCGGGGCTGGATCCTAATCAGATTATCGAGATTCGGGGTCTGATTAAGGAGTTGGGCACGCGAAAGACGGTGATCCTCTCGACGCATATTTTGCAGGAGGTCGAAGCGGTCTGCGACGAGGTGCTGATTCTAAACGAGGGCGTCATCGTGGCGCAGGGGACGAGCGACTCGATTGCCGGCGCGATGAAGGGCGGCGAATCGTGGGATGTGCTGCTGAAGGGCGCCGGCGTGGCGGATGTCGAGGATAAGCTCAGGCGTTTCCCGCTGGCTCTGGAGCGTGTGTGCGTAACGAGGGGCGAGGGCGACGCGGTGGCGCTGGGGTTTTTTGTTGCTTCGGATGCGGGCTGTGGCGCGGACGCGGGCGAGGCGGTTTTCGACTGGGCGGTGGCCGAGGGTTTGAAGATTCTTTCTATGAATAAGAAGAGGCTGAGTCTTGAGGATATTTTTGTCAGGCTTACGAACGAAGGGACGGGGGCGGGTTATGCGGGAGCGGTTTAAGAGGTTGAGGGGGAGCGCGGCGCAGGCGGCGGCGCTTTTCCGCAAAGAGGTGTTTTCATACAGCATATCGCCGGCGTTTTTTGGCATTGCGATTTTCTTTTTGCTGTTTACGGCGGTGTGGCTTTTCAACTTGCAGGGGTTTTTCCAGCGCGATCAGGCGTCGCTGCGGCTTTACTTTTCGGCGTTTCCGATTGCGTTCATTCTAGTGATTCCGGCGCTGACGATGCGGAGCTGGGCGGAGGAGCGGAAGTTGGGCAGCATCGAGCTTCTGCTGACGTTGCCGTTTTCCGAATGGGCTCTTGTGCTGGGGAAGTTCTTCGCGGCGCTGGGGGCGCTTGCCGCCGTGCTCGTTCTGAGTGTGGCGACGCCGCTGTCGCTTTCGCCGCTGGGGAGGTTCGACGCGGGGGTGATCTTCACCGAATATGTTGGGGCGCTGCTGCTTGCCTCGTCGGCGGTTTCGCTGG
This sequence comes from Spirochaetaceae bacterium, assembly GCA_031290405.1. Classification (GTDB taxonomy): domain Bacteria; phylum Spirochaetota; class Spirochaetia; order Treponematales; family Breznakiellaceae; genus JAITXS01. The sequence continues at coordinate 2,412 of JAITNO010000124.1, read as the reverse complement.
GGCTGTTGCTCTCGGCGCTTTCTAAGAACCAGGTTGCGGCGTTCCTGGGGGGGGTGGCCGTCCTCCTTGCGGTGATGCTCTGCGACCAGATTCCCTGGACGGCGGCGCTGCCGGGCGCCTTGAACGACGCGCTCAAGTATGCGTCGCTTTCGTTTCACTTTCAGAGTTTTTCAAAGGGCGTGCTGGACTCGCGGGACCTGGCCTACTTCCTCGTCACGACGTTCGCGTTTCTCTTCCTGAACACGAGGGTTTTGCTCTTGAGGAAATGGAGCTGAAGCATGAGGGGCAAGAACGTATATATGAACAAGAAACAAACGGTTGTTATTATGGCGCTGTCTCTGGCGGTGATGGCGTTGGTCTTGCTGTTGAGCGCGCGGCTGTGGTTTAGGGTGGACTTGAGCGAAAACAAGTCCTGGTCCATCTCGCCTGTGTCGAAAAACATTTCCGATGAGCTCCCCGACCAGGTTCGCATCTCTTACTTTGTAAGCGACAAGCTGAAGAGCCTCTATCCGTTCCCCGCTGAGATAGCGGACATTGTCAACGAATATGTGTCGTATTCCAGCGGCAAAATTAGTTTTACGGAACGCGACCCGTCGAAGGAAAACCTCGAAGAAAAGATGCAGGAGCTGGGCTTTCCGGCCCAGCGCATCAGGTCGATGGAGAAGGATCAGACGTCGTTTATCAACGTCTATTCCGGCATCCTCATTGAATACGAGGATCGCATGGACGTGATTCCTTTCGTATTCAAGACGGACACGCTGGAGTACGATTTGACGAGCCGCATCCTGGCCTTGGCGCGGGAAAAGGAAAAACTCTTGGGCGTCATCGTGGGCGATTCGACGAAGACGCTGGAAGGGGAATACCAGTATATGCGGCAGTATTTGACGCAAGCGGGCTATAAGCTGCGGGCGATACCGCTTGACGGCGAGATACCCGACGCGATTGCCGGCCTTATGGTGCTCGGCGGGGCGGGCGTCATCGACGATTGGATGCTCTACAAGATAGACCGCTACATCCAGCTGGGCGGGAAGGCCTTCTTCGCGCTGAACAGCATCGACATTGACATGAGCAGCGGGGCGCGGGCGGTTCCGCTTGAGGACAAGGGGCTTCTGGCGATGGCCGCCTCCTACGGGGCCGCCCTCGAGAGCGCCCTGTCGCTTGACCGCGTGGCGCTGCCGATCGTTACCGACCAATCGTTCTTCCCCGTAACGTATCCGTTTTACATTCACGTCCTAGCGGAAAACGGCAACGCGGAGCATCCGATAACGTCGCGCTTTGCCGGCGCCGACCTCTACTGGGCCAATCCGCTGCGCATACGCGATGCCGAGGGCGTCAAGGCGGAGCCGCTTTTTACGACGAGCGATCAGGCCTGGCTTAAAACAAAAGACTTCAACCTGGACCCGCGGCAGGCCTATTCGTTCACCAGCGAAGCGGACGGCACGCGGGGCGTGAAGACGCTGGCGGCGGCGCTGAGCGGGGAGTTCCCCTCCTACTGGCGCGGCAAGCCCAAGCCGGTGAGGGAGGGGGCGGCGGAAGAATTGCCGCCCCTGCCGGAGGAGGCCGCGCCCTCGAGGATCGTCGTGGTGGGCAACGCGGGCGCCGGCTTTGACTTTTCCATGGGGAACATCGACTTCCTCAACAACAGCTTTGCCGCCGAACAGCCGAACCTCCAGTTCCTCGTCCAGTGCGCCGATTGGCTGTCCAACGACGACGACATACTCTCCATCCGCAGCCGCGCGCCCTTCACGGGCCGGCTCGACAAAATAATCGACGAGGGCGAACGGCTTGCCGCCTATGCCCTCGCGCGGATCTTCTGCGTCTTCGCGATGCCGTTCCTCGTACTCTCTCTCGGCGTCGCCCTGAGCGTCAGGCGCAGGCGTCTGGCAAAAGCCCGCAAGGAGGCGGAATAATGGCCTTTAGAAACAAACTCGCCGCGCTGTCGGCCCTGGCGGGCGTCCTGCTCGCATCCTATGTCTTGACGTTCGCGCTGTCGCCGGAAACGCGCGCCTCGCGCGCCTCCCGCTGGAGCGCCCTCGGCGCAAAAGCCGCGCTGGAGGCCGACGCCGTCGCGCTTTCAGGCGCCGAGGATCTGTCCCTTGTAAAAACCAACGGCGTCTGGTTCGTCGACGCCGCGGGGAATCAGTTCCCCGCCCGCGCCAGCCGCGTCGAGGACCTCTTCTCGGCCCTCACGCGCGAAGGGTTTTATCCCGTGCGCTCACGGTCAGCCGCTTCCTACGAGAAGTTCGGCGTGGGCGACAACAGACGGGGCGCAATCGTCGTAAAGTCAGGCGGAGTGATCCTGCTCGAGCTTTACCTAGGCAATGAAGGCGTTTCGGGAAACGAAGCGTACCTCCGGAGCGGCGCGGAGGAAGCCGTCCGCTCCGGCGCGGATGTTTTTTCTTCTTTTACCGG
>JAITNO010000179.1 GCA_031290405.1 Spirochaetaceae bacterium | reverse complement strand
AGTGTACTCTTTTTTCGTCCCATGGCTCACTCCCAATGTTTTTGTTCTTATCAACATTATTCGTGTCCCATGGGATTTTTTCCATCCCATCTTGGGCATTTGTCCTGTCCGCTCGGGGTGCGGGCAATCTTGCCGATTCTTTTTGACTTTTGCCCATACATATGATAGAATGTAACCATTGTGTCTATGAAATCCATTTACAAGAAGGTAATATTGTGACGAAACGTGATTTCCCCCGCATGCATTTTTACGACCAGGACTTTGTCGATGTTTACGACAGGGCTTGGTCGCTTGTGCAAGATTGTTGGGATCGGAACATAGAGGATGCCGCGATAAGCGGCAGGTTTTTTACCTACCCGGGAAGCCGGACGGTAACGCAGATGGAGGCCCTGTTCTCGTCTTTTTTCCTTGTGTATTCAAACCGGATTTATCCGGCGCACACAAGTTTGGACGTCTTCTATCAGCGGCAGGAAGAAAACGGCGCCATACGGGCGGAGTATGACATCAAGAGCGGGGATGTGGTGCGAACCGCCGAAAACCCCGAAAGCGTGGGGATTCCGCTTTTCGCGTGGGCCGAATTCAACATCTACCATAAAGTGTCGAACAAAAAGCGCATCAAGGAAATCCTCCCCATCATCGACAAGTACAACGCCTGGCTCGACGCAACCTTCAAAGCTCCAAACGGCCTGTACCGTACGCCCTGGCAGGCAAGCGGGATGTGGAACGCTCCCAGGGAGGGGACGGCGTATCCCGTCGATTTTAACGCGATGATGGCGGTGAATGTGCTCTATATGTCGGCAATCGCCGACATTCTGAACGATAAAGACGTGAGCTTCCGGTACAAGAAACAGTATTTCTCCCTTAAAACGCGGATCAACAGCCTCATGTGGAACAAAACCGACGGCTATTATTACGACCTTGACCAGAAAGAAAAGCAGATCAAGGTAAAAACGCTCGCCTCGTACTGGACTATGCTTGCCGAAATCCCCAACGAGGACAAGGCCGAACAGCTTATCGCGAAGCTGCAAGACCCGATGTTTTTCGGCGCGCCCCACCCCTTTCCGTCGATAGCCGCAAGCGAACGCGCCTTCAGCACAAAAGGCGAAGCGTATTGCGGTTCGGTGTTCCCCCATCTTACCTTTATCGTGATCAAGGGTCTTGAGCGGTATCTGCGCTGGGATTTGGCGCGCGAGTGCGCCATTCGGCATCTTTACTATGTGCTCGATTCGATGAACGGCCCCGAAGAGACGCGGAAGACCGACCTTTACGAAGCGTACCTTCCCATGGGCGGCGGGTCCGCCGAGCCTCCCGCATATATGCCGGAGGGCGTGGTTTTCCCCAGGCCTCAGTACCTTGCCTTCGTCGGGCTTTCCGCAATCAGCCTTATTGTCGAGAACGTCATCGGTCTTACTATTTCCTTGCCTCGCAAGACTGTCGACTGGGTCATCCCCAATCTCGAAATTATGGGCGTCGAAAATCTTTCACTCAAAAAGAACATGATTACCATCCTTTCAAACAAATCCGGCCGCGGCTGGGAGATTCAGGTTGAAAGCGAAAAGCTCTACTATTTCACCATCAATATGCTCGGCAAGAAGAAAAAAACTCTTCCCATTCCTTCGGGCAAATGTTCTTTGCTTATTGAAAAGCTCTAAGGCGGCTGTGTGGGTGGGGGCTCCGCCTCCTCTGTCCTCCTGCTAGGGGCTGCGTTCCCTGTGGCGCGCCTTGTGTTTGGGGGGGTGCGCTCCTCTGTTCGTTTTGTAATTCGGCGGCGTCGTTTTGTAATTCGGCGGCGTCGTTTTGTTCTCCGGCGGCGTTGTTTTGTTCTCCGACGGCGTTGTTTTGTTCTCCGACGGGATGGCAGTGCGCTAAGCTCGTGGGGGGTCTGGGGGGTTTTTTTGCAGCGGCCTACGGCGCTGCGCCCTAAGCAATACGCCTTGCGTTTGAGGGTTGCGCTCCCCCGCTTGGGGTCGCTAGGCTGACAAAGGGGGCTGGGGGGCGCAGCGGGCTGGTGCTCAGGGGGGCGCGCCCCCCTCATGGGCGTGTTCGGCGGATGATGGGGTTGGCGTCTTCGCTGGCTATCCAGGCTTCGATGATCTCTTTGGTGTGGTGTTGGCCGCGTCCCGCGCCGGGGCATTCTGCGGTTGCTTGGTCCCAGTTTTCTTTGCCGGACAGGTGGTTTTTCCAGAATGGGTAGCTGCGGCATTGCAGCGGGCGGGCGTTGTAGACGGCGCAGCCGTCTTTCCAGAAGATGCAGTCGTTGTTTGCTTTTTCTTTTAAGGAGAGGAGCTGGTCGCGGTAGGCGATGGGGACCCAGCGGCAATAGGTTAAAAGGAAGTCTTCGCGGCGCATGGCGTGTTCTTTGGCGAGGGCGTCGAGGTCGTCCCGCGTTAAAAAGACGCAGCCTTCGTCCCGTCTGCAGCAGAGTGAGCAGCGTCTGCAGCTGAAGTGGAGGCCGTCTTCGTAAAATGGTTTTTCCGCGCTCATGGCGGCGGGCCTCTAGTTTTCTTCGCCGCGCTGGGCGGCGAGGAGGAAGAGGGCGAGGAGGAAGAGGGTCAGGGTGGAGCCGGCGCAGATGATGCTGGCGGCGAGCCAGCCTGCGGTAACGACGGTCCAAATGGAGATGAGGTTGAATATGCGCTCGACGAGCTGGGCGATCGAGTGGAGGACGAGGGGGAGGACGAAGAGCATGGGGATGAGGGTGCGCCGCGGTTTGGTTTTGGGGCGGTATTTCCAGGCGACGACGAGGACGAATATCGAGAAGGGGAGGAAGAACGCGGGCGCGTAGAAGCGGCTGATCATCTGGGCGTGGAATGTTTGGGGGATGTAGCCTAAGGGTTTGAGTTTTTCCGCGGCGGTCCAGAGTTGGCTTGAGAAAAGGCCTTGTACGGATTGTCCGGCGTATGCGGCGAGTAAGAAATCTTCATAGGTTAGGTTGAGGATGAGGAGGGGTTTCCCGACGGGGCTCTCTGGGCTGGGGGCGTGGTCCGTCCACTGGGGCTCTCCTGATGCGTTGGGGTCGCTGCGGTCGACGGGGTGCATGAGGACGGCGGTGCGGTTTTTGCCGTCTGCGACGGTGGGGATGATTTTGACGAGTTCGGCGGCGACGGCGAAGGCGGGCTGTTTTCCCGCGTCGACGGCGATGAGCTCGAGGTCGCGCCCGAAGGCGCAGTTTTCAAAACGCGCGAGGGAGGCGATTCGCAGGACGAGGCGTCCGCCCGCATCGTCGCTGGGGATGGAAAAGACGGCGTTGTTTTGCGCGCCGGCGGCTATTAAATCGAATTCGTCGTAGAAGAAGGCGATTGCTTCGAGGCCCTGCCTGCTGAGCTCGAAGTATTTTTGCGCGTCGGGGTCGTCGGGCGCTTCGTCTTGAAGGGTTTTGAATTGGTAGTATGCGTTGATGACGTCGCCGGAGACGAGGGCTTCGTAGCCTTCCCGCTTTCTTTTGTAGAGGGTGTGCCGCCGCGTTTCGGCTCTGCTGGGCTCGATCTTTTCGATGGCGTTCCAGGAAAGGGCGCTCATGCGGATTGCCTGGGTGCGCTCGGCGCTTCCCGGCGGGGCGAGTTTGGAGGCGGCGTCGGCGAACCAGTTGGCGTCGTAGTAGCGTTCGTCGGCAAAGGCTTTTTCGGCATGCTCCAGCGCCTCCCGCGGCGTGAGGGGGGCTTTGCCTTGTCCGCCGCCGCCTGCCGCCTGGGGAGGGGCGTCTTTGGGTGCGCGGGCGTAGCGCAGGGCTTCGAGTCCGTTGGCTATTTCGACGCGCAATTCGGCGAGGACGGGGTTCTCTTTCCATATCCCTTCGCAAATATTCATAAAATGTGCGGCGCTCCGCCACTGCGCCTCGCGGGCGTAGCGTTCGGCTTTTATCCGCGACGCGGCGTAGAGTTTTGATTGGGCGTCGACGCGGGTCTGATAGCCGGTGAGCAGGGGGCCGGCGGCCAGGGAAAGCGCCGCAAAGACGACGGTTCCGGCGACGCAGAGGGAGAGGGGCTTCTTCATCGAGTCGAAGAAGGATTCCGAAAAGCGCGCGCTGCCGTCTTTGTTGCTGGGGTCGAGCGCAAAGGGAATGACGAGCGCGGACATGAAGATCGCGGGGAAGAGGTCGATGAATTCGGCAATGGTGCCGGCGAGCTTCGCCTTGAAGCTGAAGATTTCCAGGGAGAAGGCGGCGAGCGCGGGGTCGGGGAAGAGAAGGCGGACGCCGGCGATGAGGACAAATGCGGCGAACATATAGAGGAACGCGACGGTCCCCGGAGCTTTCCAATCCCGCTTACTTTTTGGCATTTTTCCTCCGTGCAAAGGACGCGGCGAGCGCGCAGGTGAGGAACAAAAACGTCAGGATGGCGAATATCACGGGGTGGATGGCCGAATCGGGCACCGACGGCTTGAGGAAGCCGCGCACAAAGAGGCGCACGGCGGACGAATTGACAAAGACGTCCAGGGCAAGGACAAGCCGGAAGAACACGGCGGCGATGAAGAGGTTTGCCAGCGGCCAGACGCCCAAGTCGAAGACAAGCGAAAGGGCGACGAGGAGGAGGGCCAGCGGCGCCGCCTGCAACGCGAACGGGACGGGGCCGGTTTCGGCGCGGGCAAGGAACTCCCGCGCGCTGAGCGAAAAGTCAACGTGGAAGTTGTAAAAGAGCCGGTTTGGCGCCTTGATAAAGGGCGCAGGCGGCAAGCGCAAGATTTCGCCCCGTTCGTCCACAGGCTGCGCCTGATAGAAGAGCGGCCGCTCCGGCAGGGAAACGACGCGCGGCGCCCCCCGCACGGACGGATGATCCAGGAGCGCAATCGTCAGCTCGCCCTGGCTGAGCATGAGCCCGGCCTCGCCGAGCGACGCGTTCTCTGTGGCGAAAGGCGGCGCGTCGGCCAGGCGGAACCGGTTAATGCCCAACGATGCGGCAAAGCTTAAGGTGCAGACTAAGCTGCAGACCAGGATGAGCGAGGCAAGCGGGTTCACCCTTTTTTGCAGCGCATAGTTCATCGAAAGGAGGAGGGAAACATAGAAGGCGAGCGAAACGGTCCACTCCAGGCCGGCGGCGATGCTTTTGAAGAAAATAGTCTTTTGCACGGGCGTCGCTATGGCCGCGGAAACCCGCAGATAAAGGAAACTCAAGGCGCCTGACAGCGCGAAGACGACGGCAAACCACGACAGCGTAAACACAAAAAGGCGGATGACGTTCATCGCGCGCTCTTGCGTCTCGCTGCGGGGAAGCTTTTTAGAACGGATGTGCTTCTGATGCTTTGACAATGCCGATAACACCTTCGAGGGAAAGCCCCTCGCGATTCGTCCGCGAAGGAATCTCGCGGAGTATGAATGACGTCGCGTCGCCCGACGGGGGCACAATCACGCGGCGTATGCCGCGCTTTTCCGCCATCACAAACTGGGCGCTCAGCTTTTTCGCCTCGCCGAACACCTCGCAGTCTATCCCCGCGCGGCGGATCTTCTCGGCAATCGCCTGATAGCGGCCATAGGCGGCCTCCTCGACGCAGGCTATCGCGCAAGCCGCGTAGGTCCGCTTGCCGGCGCCGGCGCCCAACGACTCAAGCGCCGCAATCAAGCGGTCCAGCCCCACCGAAGCGCCAACCCCAGGAAGCGCCTCCTTCGAGTAAAGCGAGAGCAGCCGGTCGTAACGGCCCCCCGAACAGACCGAGCCAATCGACGGCAGCGCATTCAAAAAACTCTCGCAGACGATGCCGGTGTAGTAGTCCAGCCCCCGCATGATGGACGGGTCCAGCTTAAACGCGTCATGACAGCCCGCGTCCACAAGATAGCTCCGGATAAGCCGCAAGCGCTCTGAATCAGGATTGTCCCCGCCCGCCGCCTGAGTCATCATCTCCAACGTCTCCTCCCAATCGCCCTTGAAGTTCACAAAGTCCAGCGCCGCCCCAGCCGCATCCTCACCCGCGCACGCACAGAGAAGCTCCCGCACCCCATCGCTCCCGATTTTGGAAAGCTTATCCACCGCGCGGAGAATGTCAACCAGCTTTTCCTCAACGCCCAGCCGCCCAAGGAAGCGATTGAAAAGCCCCCGGTGGTTCACGCATATCGTCGCGTCCCCCGCGCCGCAGGCGACAAGCGCATTCCGCATCATCAAGAGGATTTCAAAATCCGCCGCCGCAGAATCCGCGCCCACAATATCGAAGTCGCACTGCGTAAACTCGCGGTAACGCCCCTTCTGCGTATTTTCGCCCCGCCACACCTTCGCAATATGATAGCGCTTAAACGGAAAGACAAGCTCCGCGCGGTGTTCAGCCACAAAGCGGGCAAAAGGCACCGTCAAATCGAAACGAAGGGCCACATCGCGCCCCCCGTTGTCCGTAAAGCGGTAGACCTGTTTTTCCGTCTCACCCCCCGCTTTTCCCAGCAGAACCTCCGCATACTCCAGCGCGGGCGTATCGATAGGCAGAAAGCCAAAACTCCGAAACCCCGCCTCAAGCTTTTCGCTCAAGCCCCGCCGCACGATCTCCTGCTCCGGCAGAAAATCCCTAAAACCCTTTAGCACCCTCGGCATAATTAATTCCATGATGCTCCGAGTATAACACAAGAGGATGGGGAAGTCTCCCCCCGCGCGCCAGCAGGGTACGCGGTCTTGCGCTGCCCCCCCTCGCGGGGGGCGCCGCAGCGCCCCTTGCCCTTTCTTGGCTGCCCTGTTAGTATGCCCGGCCACCATGACCTACAAAGAAAAACACACCCAAATGAACCGCGAGGCCCGCGGCGCCCTCATCGCCGGCGCCGTCGTCATGGCGTTCTGGTGGGCCGCCGGCTTCGCCCTCTCCCGCCTGGACTTTACCATCTTTCACCTGCCCGGCTGGTTCGTCGTCGGCAGCTTCGGCACGTGGGTCCTCTCCATAGGCCTCGTCTGCATCCTCCTTAAGCGGGTGTTCAAGAACTTCAGCCTCGAAGACGACAAGCCGGAGGACGCGCATGGAGAATAAGCTCCCCATCCTCCTCCCCGTGTT
>JAITNO010000160.1 GCA_031290405.1 Spirochaetaceae bacterium | reverse complement strand
GCGCAGCCCCCCGCATACGCGGCCAAAGCTCCGGCTTAGCGCCGGAGGCCACTGCAAAAAAACAACAGCGACAGGGCCAAGACCATGACGCCAATGGCCACAGCGTACGCCCATGTGGGAAGTTCCGGCTTTGGGGGTGGCGCTTTTTTCACGGAGCGTGTTTTGGCGGCGCCGCAACCGGGGCAGCCGCCGAGGAATTGTTCTTCCTGGCCGGTAAAACCGCACTTGGGACAGCGGATAGAAGAAAAATAACGGGAACATTGAGGGCAGCGCTTTTCAGAGGCGGCAATTTCGGCGCCGCAGTTGTCGCACACAAACCGCGGCTTTTTCTGTTTCACCATCTGGTTTTAAGGGATTCCACGGCGATTTCGGCGAAGAGCTTTGCGGCGTCCGCCAGGTGGCCGGTGTGCGCCACAAAGTGCGGCGTGTGCAGCCCGTAAGGGCAGCCGACGCCAAAGTTGAAGAACACTCCCCGGATGCTCTTTTGATAGTAGCCGAAGTCTTCGCCCATCATCGTCGGGACGTAGCGGACGACAGGCAGCCCCAGCTTTCTTGCCTGTTCCGCCACGAATTCAGTCAAAACGGCGTCGTTGTTGGTAGGCGGCGCGTCAATCCACCAGTCCAGGACCGCGCGGACGCCATGCGCCGCCTCAATCCCCGTGCAGATTTCGCCCAGACGCTCGGCCGCGTCGGTCGCTTTTTTTTCGGCAAGGGCTCGTATCGTGCCTTCCAGGAGGGCGTCGTCGGGAATGACGTTCCAGGTTGTGCCCGCCTCGATGTGGGAAAAGCCCAGCACGATGGGGTCGAAGGGGTCCGCGTTCCGGCTGATGATGGTCTGGGCCAGCGTGATGAGCGCGGCGGCGGCGGCGACGGGGTCTTGCGCCTTGTGCGGGAGGGCTGCGTGGCCTCCCCTGCCCTTGACGGTGATTTTGAATTCGATGGACGCGGCGAAGGTTTCGCCCGGGCAAACGGCGACGGCGCCGTCGGGATAGTCGGGCGCGCAGTGCAGGCCGTAGATTTGGCCAACGTCGTCAAGGACGCCGCTTTTGATCACGCTGAGCGCGCCGCCGGCCGTTTCCTCCGAAGGCTGAAAGATGAACTTCACGTCGCCGGCGAGCTCTTCCCTCCGCTCGGCCGTTTCGAGGGCGGCGCCGATAAGGGCGGCGGTGTGAAAGTCATGCCCGCAGGCGTGCATGACGCCGGGGTTTTCCGACGCGCAGTCGAGGCCGCTCTCTTCGGCGATCCTCAGCGCGTCGATGTCGGCCCGAAAGGCGATGGTTTTTGTGGAGCCCCCCCCCCTGACCCGCGCCACCAGACCGGTTTCCAGGCCGGCGTCGAGGATCTCAACGCCGGCGTCCTCCAAGATTTTTCGTATGTGCGCGGTGGTCTCCCATTCCGCGCCGCTTGGCTCGGGATGGCGGTGGAAATGCCGGAAGTGGGCGACTAAGACTTTCTGAAGGGCGTCATTGTGCATACTGTCGTTCCAAAAACCTATCACAAATGAAAACAAACGTAAAGCGCGGCAGTCCGGGCGCTGATACGTTTGAATGAATGGGGTATGATGGGCATCATGCCAACTATTGAAAAAAGCGAGGGCGACAAGACGCCTGCACTCGTGCTGCACAGGGAACCCTTCCTCCGTCTTTTGAGGGAATACCAGAAGATCGGGCGGGTATTCTATCCGGTAAAGTCAAACAGCGCGCGGGAAATCCTCACCCTTGTGCGGGACTCAGGCGCGGGCTTCCTCGTCAGCTGTCCCTTCTACCTTGATGCGCTCATCGGACTCGGGGTAGGCGCCGACAAAATCCTCTACGACAATTGCGCGGCGGAAGGCGAAGAGATCAAGCGCGTGTGCGCGGCGGGCGTGCGCTTTTTTTACACGGACAGCGGGGAGCACGCCGCCGAAGTCAAGGCGCACACCCCCCACGCTCGCTTTCTGATAAAAGTTTCCGCCGAGCCGGCGACGGGGAAGCGGGGGAAGTATGGCGTCGTCGACTTTTCCGCATTGGAAGAACAGCTTTCCGGTGCGGGGGCGCTTGACGGCTTTGGGTTCTACATCCCCGATTCGTCTTTTTGCGCGGAAACGCTCGAAAAAGAACTCGATTTTATCTTTAGCCGGACGTCGTCAAAGCGCCTCATGCTCAACATCGGCGGCTCCCTCAAGGGGCTTTTACACGGACAGCGAGAGCGGTCGTTACTTGCATCCCACCGCGAGCGCGGCTTTTTTGAAGAAGTGCTGCTCGAACCCGGACGCAACCTGCTCAATCCCTGCATCGTCATGGAGACGCGGGTGATGAAACGGCGGACGCTGAACGGCGTCGAGCGGCTCCACGTGGACGCGAGCATCTATTCAGGGTTGATGGACGTCTACATTGAAGGGAAAAAACTGATCATTCGGACGGAGGGCGGCGCCGGCGACACCCCCTACGAAGTCTACGGCAAAACATCCGATTCCGCCGACTTTCTGGGCGTCCACCGCCTCCCGGAGAACCTCGCCGCCGGAGACAAACTGCTCATCGCGGACTGCGGCGCCTACTGCCGCGACATGGACCAGGCGTACGGCGGCGCGAAACGGCTCGCCTTCCGCGTTTTTCACTAAAGCATGAGGGGGGGGCCGCGCCAAACACAGAGTCGCCCCCCACCGGACGCACGTCCAGTCCCGTTGGACGATCGTCCAGCGCCGTTAGACGCACGTCCAGTCTCGTTGGACGATCGTCCAGCGCCGTTGGACGATCGTCCAGCGCCGTTGGACGCACATCCAGCGCCGTTGGACGCACGTCCAGCGCCGCTCCACGTACGCGGAAGGCCGTTCCACGTACGCGGAAGGCCGCTCCACGTACGCGGACGGCCGCTCCACGAGAGTCCGAGCCGAGAAAGCTTGAAGACGAGGCCCCCCCGCGCGTCCCATCCGCAAACCGCCCCCCGCCCGTTGGGGGAACCCCCAAGCCCACTGGGGGAACCCCCAAGCCCACTGGGGGAACCTCCAAGCCCACTGGGGGAAAAAAAGGCCGTGTCAAGCCAAAGTAGAAACGTCCCCTATCTTACCAAGATAGAAACGTCCCCTTGTCATGTCGTGCCAGTAAGACAAGCCTCCTGATTTTCAATTTGAATTTCTTTAACAAGGAGGGCT
>JAITNO010000148.1 GCA_031290405.1 Spirochaetaceae bacterium | reverse complement strand
GTTTAAGGTATAGTTCCCCCATACCATATGAAAAACCTACACCTATTAGCCATCATCATTTGCATCCCGCTGAACGCTTGGGGCGCGCCGCCGGACCTTTCCGCACAGGCCAGACGCGCCCTTGAAAAGGCAGGCTTGACCCCGCTCAAGGACGCGCGCCCCGCACGCGACTGGACGCTCAAGACGCTCGACGGCAAGACCGTCAGCCTTACCAGCTTGCGGGGCCGCATCGTGTTCCTTAACTTTTGGGCCGCCTGGTGCCCGCCCTGCCGCGCCGAAATGCCCTCCATCGAAGCCCTCTATCAGCGTTTTAAGGACGCGGACATCGAATTCTTCGCCATAGACGCAGCCGAAAACGCAAAGACCGTCCAAAAGTTCGTCCAGGACCAGGCCCTGCACGTCCCCGTCTTGCTCGACGACGACGGGAAAGTAAGCCGCGATTACCGCATTCAGGCAATACCCGCAACGGTCGTCGTCGGCAGGGACGGCACCATCATCCTTTCGTCCGTGGGCGGCAGGAACTGGAACAGCCGGGAAGTGATTGCCGCATTTGAGGCCTTGTCCACGCATGGACGCTAAACTTTCGGTCGCCAGCGCGTTCGTCGCGGGGCTCCTGTCGTTCGCCTCGCCCTGCGTGCTGCCCCTCCTGTCCAGTTACCTCGCCTTTATCGGCGGCGGCGCAACGGCCCCGCCTGACGGCGGAAAGCTTTTTTCAAGACACCGCCTGAATCTTGTCGCCTCGACGGCGTTCTTTGTACTGGGCTTTAGCGTCGTCTTTATCGCGTTAAGCCTGATAGTCTATGGCTTCATGTTTTTTCTAGGCGGAATGACAAGGGCCCTTAACATCATCGCAGGCGCCATCGTCATGCTGCTCGGCGCAAACACGCTGTTCAACTTTATCCCCTTCCTTAAACACGGCGGCGGCGGCGGTGAGTACTGCGAGACGTGCGTGCCCGAACATTCCATCCTCGCGGCAAAGAAGGGGTCGCCGCTCCACCGGGCGCGCCGTCCGCGCGGCGCAACAGGGGCATTCCTCGTCGGCGTCGCGTTCGGCATAGGCTGGACGCCCTGCGTCGGCGTCATCCTGGGGAGCATCTTGATGATGGCCGGTCAGAGCGGGAAGATGGCCCTCTCGGCGCTGTACCTTGCGGTCTATTCCGCCGGATTGGGCGTTCCGTTCCTGTTCGCCAGCTTCTTCTGGGGGGCGCTCATCGAATCGGGCTCAAGGCTCAAGCATTTTCCGTCCATAGTAAAAACGATAAGCGGCATATTTCTTATCGCGATGGGCCTGGCGATGGTCTTTGGCCGCTACTCAATGCTCACGTCTTTTGTGCAAGCGTGCATCGACTGCATCGCCGGAGTCTGATCGGCGCTCTTGCATACGTCTATCCACCGTTTGTTCCGTGCGTACTCGTGCAATTCATCAAGGGTAAGCTCGATTGCCGAATTGCCGCTGCCGCAGGCGGGAAAGACCGTCGCAAAGCGCCGCAGCGAAACGTCCAGATACACGTCGACGCCGGACGGAAGCCCAAAGGGACACACGCCGCCTATGGCGTGCCCCGTCGCCTCCAACGCTTCATCGGCCGTCAGCATCCTCGCCTTATAGCCAAAACATTCTTTGAACTTTTTGTTGTCCAGCTTCACGTCGCCAGCGCTCAGGATGAGCATCGCGCCGCACTCGGTTTTAAGAGAAATGCTCTTGGCAATGCGCGCAGGGATTACGCCCAGAGCGGCCGCCGCCTCGGCGACGGTCGCCGTCGACGACCGCGATTCGATGACGTCGCCGTGCCTTCCCCACTGCTTTAAGTGTTCACGAGCGCTTTCGATTGACATGGGCCGCCCCCCTCCTCTTGCAGGACACGCTGACGGTAATGCGCGCGGCAGGATTTGTCAAGGAGGAGCCTACAACCAGGAAACGGCGCAAGAACGGCGGGCGCGGCCCCCCGAAGGAGGCCGCCCTGTCAGCGCCGCGCCGTCTATCCGGCTCAGCGCCCGCTGTATCGCGTCGTGCGACGGCATCTCGTTCTCAAGCGGAAGAAATGTCCGCAGCCACGCCTCTTTCGCCTTCGCAAACATCCCGATTTCCACCCATTCGTCCGCCTCCGCCATAACCGCGATGAGCGTTATCATCACAATGTCCGACAAGCGGCGCTCCACAAACGGTTGAAACCGCGCGTCTTTTAGGCTCTCGAACTGTTCACGCAACTCTTTCAACGGCTCTATCCCTATGCTGTCTATCGCATCAGCAGGCAAACCCTTCATCAGAGTCCTGATTTCCTCTCCTTTCGCACTTTTCTTTGCCATTCCCCCTCCCCCTGTGACTATAGCATAGTTCCCTCTTTTGATTATCCTATGCGTTTATTCACAGTGGGGTATTTTTTATTCTGTGCCTCGATGCCTCGAACCTGTCTTGCAATAAATGCCCTCGTACGTCAAACTGACGCCCACATCGGAGGAACAACATATGAAAGTAGGAATAGTCGAAAAACCCGGAGTCCTGAAAATCGCCGAGCGGGAAGAACCCAAAGTCGTCGGCCCGCAGGACGTACTCATTCAAGTCAAGCGCGTAGGCATCTGCGGGTCGGACGTCCACATCCGCCACGGCAAAAACCCCTTCGCCACCTATCCCCGCGTCTGGGGACACGAGTTCGTCGGCATCGTCGCCGACGCAGGCCCCGCCGTCGCCCGGATCAAAAAAGGCGACCACGTCGTCGTCGAGCCCATCGTCTCCTGCGGCCGCTGCTACGCCTGCCGGCAGGGAAGGCCCAACATCTGCGAGACGCTCGCCGTCATGGGCGTCCACATCGACGGCGGCTGCCAAGAGTACATCGTCGTGCCGCAAGAGAAGGCGCACCGTCTCCCCGCCAAAACACCCTGGGACGAAGCCGTCCTCGTCGAGCCCTTCACCATCGGCGCGCAAGCCTGCCACCGGGGCAACGTGCAGAAAGGCGACTACGTCCTGGTCATGGGCGCGGGGACCATCGGCCTTACCGCCGTCGTCAACGCCAAACTGGCCGGCGCCAAGGTCATCGCGAGCGACCTCGTCGACGAAAAACTCCACTACGCCGCGCAGTGCGGCGCAGACTGGACCATCAACCCCCAGAGCCAAGACCTCTTCGCCCAGGTGCGCCAGATAAGCGGCGGCATGGGCAGCAACGTTACGATCGACGCCGTATGCAACCAGAAAAGCTTTGAAGACGCCGTTGAAATAACATCCGCCGCAGGCCGCGTCGTCGAACTCTCGTTCAACGAACAGCCCAGCGCAATCGCCCCCGTCGGCATCATCAAAAAAGAACTCGCCATCTGCGGCTCGCGCCTCCAGACCCACCGCTTCCCCATCGTCATAGACCACCTTGAACACGGCCGCCTCCCCCTGGCCGGCTTCGTCACCAAAGTCTTCCCCCTGGCCGAAATGGTCGAAGCCTTCGATTACGTCGATAAAAACAACGCCGGAGTCCGCAAAGTCGTCATCAGCTTATAGAGAGGGGAGGCAGTCATGTCCGATTCCACTATCAGCGGTTTATTGCGTTCGATTCCGGCGATGGATGACCTTCTTAACGCGCCCTGGGCGGCGGAGTTCCTCGAAAAGCTCGGCAGGGAGCAGGTAAAAAGCATCATCGCGGAGGCCCTCGACGGCCTTAGAGGCGACATACGGGGCGGAACCCCCGTCGAAGCGCCGCTCGATGAATGTGCGGCGCTTCGCGCGCAAAGCGCGCTTGGCAAGAGGATGTGGAGCACGCTGAAGCGGGTCGTCAACGCCACCGGCGTGGTGGTGCACACGAACCTCGGACGCGCTCCGCTTGCCGCCGAGGCGCTTCGCGCGGCGCATGACATTGCGGGCGTGTACAGCGCCCTGGAGTATTCGCCGGAAAAGGGCGGACGGGGGGAGCGCAACGCCCACGTTGAATGGGCGGTCTGCCGCATGACGGGCGCGGAGGCGGCGCTCGTCGTCAACAACAACGCGGCGGCGGCGCTCCTGGCGCTGTCGGCGACGGCGGCGGGACGCGAAGTCATCGTGTCCGCCGGCGAACTGGTCGAGATAGGCGCCTCCTTCAGGATCCCCGACATCCTTTCCTTTTCCGGCGCAAGAATGGTCGCCGTCGGCTGTACAAACGCGACGCGCATAGGCGACTATGAAAACGCCATCACGGAAAATACGGCCTGTGTGCTCAAGGTTCACCCGTCGAATTACCGGATAGAGGGGTTTGTTCAATCCACTCCCCGCGAAGAGCTGGCGCGCCTGGCCGCCTCGCGCAACCTCGTCTTCATGGAGGATCTGGGCAGCGGCCTCCTCTGCCCGCTCAATGCGCCCTTTGCAGACCGCGAACCAACCGTCCGCGATTGCCTTAAAGCCGGCTCCGGCGTCGTCACGTTTTCAGGCGACAAGCTCCTGGGCGGCCCGCAGATTGGCGTCGTCGCAGGTTCAAAGCCCTTGATAGACAAGATGAAGCGCCACCAGCTTCTGCGGGCGCTGCGGGTGGATAAAATGACGCTTGCCGCGTTTGACGCGACGCTCAGGCTCTACCTTTCCGGCAGACGGCAGGAGATACCCGTCGTCGGGATGATCGAAGCAGGCCAAGATGCGCTTCTTAAAAAAGCCCGCACATTGCGCCGCATACTGAAGGCGGCGGCGGCAAAGAGCCGCGCCGACTATGCCGTCGCCGTCGTCCAGACCCGCGACGCGATAGGGGGCGGCGCCTACCCGACGGACGAGTTGCCCGGGTTCGGCGTGGCAATGCGAGCCCCCTCCGGCGGCGCCGAAACGCTGGCCGCGGGCCTGCGAAACGCCCGCATTCCAGTAATTCCGGCCATCCGCGACGGCAGCGTCGTCCTCCACGTCCGCACGCTCCTCCCCGGCGACGAACGCATAATCGCCGCCTCATTCGCCGAGGCCGTCGGCGAGGAGGGGGGCCTCCCCTCCTCGGTGGCTCTTGAAACTTAATGTTATGTATGTCATGGTAAGACCATAATGAGTTATTCAAATCCGGCGAATCTTGGTATCGTGTCGTGTCCCGGGGGCGATGTTTTTGCCGGGCAGTTGATATTTCATCTAAAAACCGAATACGGCAGGGTTTTTGAAAAAACCTCCGCCGATATGGCGAAGCGCTACGGCCTTCCAGAGGGCGAGGTTGCCAGGCAGATTAACTTTATCAACGAGATTACTTCGTCGGGGGCGTGCCCGCGCAGCAAGGACTTGCAGCTTCATGTGCCGCGTTTTAGGGTTAAGACGCGCTGGTCGATGTTTTCCAACGGCGAAATCAAGTCGGAGATTCTGGAATCCATCCGCGGGCGCGACCTCTACATCGTGCAGGACGTGGAAAACCGCCATCCGGTTAAATTCACGGACAAAGAGGGCTCGGTGGTAACGAAGAGGCTTACGGTGAACGACCATCTGACGTCGATCTTTGTTATGGTGGACGCGGCGCGCAGGAGCGGGGCGGGGCGGATTACCCTCGTCCTTCCCGTCTATCCGTATTCCCGTCAGCACAAGGCTCAGGGGCGGGAGGCGTTGACGGCAAGCCGCATCGGGATGATATTCGAGCGGCTCGGCGTGAACCGCATCATCACGCTGGACATTCATTCGCGGGAAATCGGCAACGGCTTTTCCATACTGAGCTTTGAAAACCTCCACGCAAGCTATCAGATTATCGAAGCGCTGGCCAAAGTGATCCTGCTGAGCGAGGATTTTGTCGTTGTCGCGCCGGATACGGGCGCCGTCGACCGCAACAAGTTCTATGCGGTCGCGCTGAAAAAGCCGCTTGCCATGATCTACAAAGAGCGCGATTATTCGAAGATTTCAAAGACCGCCTCGGATTCCAACATCAAGGACATAAAGTTGCTGGGAGACGTTCGGGGCAAGACCGTTTTTATGGCGGACGATATGCTCGACACAGGGGGCACGCTGCTGAACGCGATGAAGTTCCTCAAAGAGAAGGGCGGGGCGGACAAGATCATCTGCGCGGTAAGCCTGCCGCTTTTTTCCGGCGGGGCGCTGGAAATCTTCGACGAGGCATATAAGCAGGGGCTGTTTTACCGGATTATCGGGACAAACGCCGTGCACCACGAAAAGCTCCCCAAACGGGAGTGGTATTACAAGGTGAATATAACCAAGCTCTTCGCCCAGACTATTTCGCACCTGCACCAGGGGCTGTCGCTCAGCTCGATTCTGGACAACCGCGACAAGATAATCAACACGCTTTTGGCGAAGGCGAATGCGACGCGCGATTGACGCGCTGGGTTAATCAGCGCCGCCGCAGAGGAGAAATTGTATGAAAAACGAATTCAAGCCGGTAACGAAGGTTTTTTTAGCCCACCCAGGCGGGCCGGGCGAGCCGTTCTGCGGCCCGGGCATGATCAAACTGTTAAAGTTTATCAAAGAGATCGGCAACGTCCGCCAGGCGTGCGAGCAGATGACGCTGTCCTACAGCAAGGGCTGGAAGCTCCTGCGGACGCTGGAAGAGTGCCTGCAATACCAGGTCGTCTTCCGCCAGCAGGGCGGCAAGGGCGGCGGCGAGGCCCATCTGACCGCGGCCGGCGAAAGGTTCCTCGAAAACCACGAAGCCTTTGAAGCCGCCTGCTGCCAGGCCGTAGAGGGGCTCTTTTCCACCTATTATCCTGAGAAGCGCTCCTCCTGAACATCGAGATATACACGGACGGGGGCTGTCATGGGAACCCGGGGCCGGGAGGCTGGGCGTACGTCGTCTGCGAGTCAGGTGGCGAGGGGAAAGAGCGCGTCGTGGTGGCCGAAAACTGGGGCGCGCAGAGGGCGACGACGAACAACCGGATGGAGCTGTGCGCGGCGATAGAGGCCCTTGCCGCGCTGCAAGGGCTGGG
>JAITNO010000123.1 GCA_031290405.1 Spirochaetaceae bacterium | reverse complement strand
ATCAAAGCGAGCCGACCCAATTCTTGTGCAGTCATTGTGTATTTCATCCTCCTCGTTTATTGCGAAGGGGGTGAAATTTCCCCTCGTTAATTTCCAGGGTGAAGTTATCGCTCGTGAATCACATGAGTCAATGCGCCCTCTTGACATTTTTTTCATTCGCGATATAATGGGAACATATGCTGTGTGTGAGCGGCCCGCGTCAGGGCGCCCGCGCATGGTGCGCCGCGCACTCCGCGCGTTGGCGGTCGCAGGAAGGTACACTCCTAGTAAAGATATGGTGTTTTTCGTCATGTGCCCCTTGCGACCGCCTACGGGCGGCGTGCGCTTCCCCTCTTGTGAAATTTTCTCTTGACTTTTTTTTTATTTGTCGTATAATGAAAGGACACACTGTGTGAGAGTGGCCTGTGCCGGGGCGCCTCTCGTTTCAGACTGTCCGCTAGGTGCTGGGGTGCGTCCACGAGCCCGGCGGGTGGGTCTGCGAGTCGGATGAGTGCGTCCGCGAGGAGCTCGGGGAGTTCCACGAGCCCGGCGGGGAGTTCCACGACTGGCGCGTGGGCGTGCTCTGGCGGCAGGTTTCTCTCTTTCGGTGTAAATTTATTTCTATTAAGGAGTTTTTTATGAGTAAAAAGAATTACATTCCTCGTCCCGACGGGGAATTCAGCTCGTGGTTCGACATTCTGGTGCGTGAGGTTGGCCTTCACACCACGGGCGCGTCGCCGGATTGGAATCACATTACGGCGGAGTCGAAGGACGAGCTGTTGATGCGCCATGGAGAGTGGAGCATCGCCTATGGCGAAGCGAAAGACGATCCGACAAACACGAAAAAACGGGAGAAAAACCGCGTCCGGAAAATTGTCGAAAAGGCGGTGAGGGTGTTTGTGAACCAATATTTGCGCTACCCGCCGGTGACGAACGCTGAACGGGACGTTATGGGGATCATAAACAAAAGCGAGAAGCGGGTTTCTAAGAAGGATCCGGTGGACCACGTGGATTTTGAGTTCATTGTTGACCCGCAGAGTCACACCGTCTGGATTAAATACCGCATCGCGGGGAGCAAGAAGCGGGGAAAGGGGGATTATCACGGGGTGGAGATCCGTTACTGGATACGCGCGCTGAACGCTCCGGGTCCCGTCGACGCAAATGAAGAGGGCTGGCACAGCGTGGCGGACACCGCTTCGCCGTGGAAGAAGACTTTCGACGGCATTCACGCGGGAATGCGCCTTTGGGTGTCGATTCGTTGGGAAAACGCCTCGACCGGCGACGATGTGAGGACGGGAAAGGGCCCCTGGAGCGTGATAAAAAACATTATTATTCCGTAAATGGGGTTCGGGAATGCGGAAAAAGCGAAAGGGTGCGGTGCGATGCGGCGCGCGTCCGGGCGCAAGGAAGATTGTGCGATGAAAAAACGGTTTCTCTTCGCCTGCCTCTTCGTCCTCAACGCCGCTGTGCAGTTGCTGTGCGTCTTCGCGGGGTTTGAAGCGCTCCGCATTGCGACGAAGGTCCTCCTTGTGCCGCTCGCTATTGTGTGGTATGCGCTTTCCCCCGCCGGTGTGCGCCGCGCGGCGGTGTGCGGGGCGGCCTTCGGCTGGGCCGGGGACGTTTTGCTTATTCCTCAGGGGCGCGGGTTTTTCCTCGCGGGGCTGGCGTGCTTCGCTCTGGGGCACGTCTGCTACGTCGCGGCGTTTCTTCGGGGTGTTCGGGTGAAGCGTCTCCTCTTCGCGGGCTCGGGCGCGGTGTGCGCGGGATTGGTGGTCGCGGTATTTGCGCTGGCGCCCTTTCCCCCTGGGCTGGCGGCGCCGGCCGGCGTCTACGCGGCGCTCCTCTTTACGATGGCGATAAGCGCCCTTCAGCTTTTTTGCTTCCACGGGACGCGCGCGGCCTTCTTCGTTTTCTTAGGGGGTCTGTGCTTTGTGGTTTCCGATGCGCTCCTGGGGCTTTTCCGCTTCGGCGGCGTCGAAATGCGCTTCTCGGGCGTCTTGGTGATGGGGGCGTATGCGCTCGCTCAGGCCCTCATCCTGTGGGGGCTTTCCAAAATCGGCCGAGTGCGCTAGGATGACGCCGTGATTGCGTCGAGAAATTCTTTTTTTTGTGTGAACGAGGGGGGTGCGGATGTGAGAAATCGCTTTTTTGCTGCGGATGCTGGGAATGCGGATGTGAGAAATCGTTTTTTGGGTGTTGATGCCGGGAATGCGGATGTGAGAAATCGTTTTTTTGCCGCGGATGCCGGCGGCGTTGGGGGGAAAATCCCCCTCCGCTCGGAGCTTGCGGCGGAGGATTGCTGGGATCTTTCGAGTTTGTTTGCCTGCGATGACGATTGGGAGGCGGCTTTTGCCGAATTCGAGAGCTTAAAAAAGAAGATTCCTTCCTTTAAGGGGACGCTTGCCTCGTCCGCCGGAGCTCTCTCCGCGCTCCTTGACTTTTTGCGTTCCTTCAATCTGCTGGAGGAACGGCTCGCCTACTACGCCGACCTGCGCGTGTGCGAGGATGAGGGGGCCGACGCGGCGCGTGAGCGGTGCGCGCGGCTTACGATTGCCGCTGCTGCGGCGGCGGCGGAGCTTTCTTGGACGACGCCTGAGATTCAGGGGATTGCAAACGCAAAAATCGAAGAATTTTTGAAGGATGAGCGCCTGGCCGACTACCGCATTTACGTGAAGAAACTGCTCCGCTGGAAACCTTACGTGCTCAGCGATGCTGAGGAGCGGATTGTTGCCCTCGAAGGGGAGACCGACGCCTTCGCCGGCGATGCTTTTTCGGTTTTGACGAACGTCGACTTCGATTTCGGCTCGATTGATGTGCCTGATGAGGGGCTCCAGCCGCTCTCTCAGTCCAATTGGCACATTTTTATGGAAAGCGAAGACCGCGATCTGCGGAAAAATGCGTTTGTTTCCTTCTATAGCGTGTTCGATGCGCATAAAACGACGCTCGCGGCGCTGCTCGCCGGCTCGGTGAAGAAGGACGCGGTGCGCGCTCGCGTGAGGGGTTTTGCGGGCTCGCGGGAGGCTGCGCTTTTCCCCGACGATGTGCCGCTTAGCGTCTACGACAATCTGATTGCAACGGTGGGGGAAAACTTGGGGCCGCTGCACCGGTATTATGCGCTGCGGAAGCGGGCGCTGGGGGTCTCGGAACTGCGGCATTGGGATGTGTACGCGCCGCTGGTGCGGGGGGTGAAATGGAAGGCATCCTGGACTGAAGCGGTGGACCTGATCTCCGAGGCGCTTGCCCCGCTGGGGGATGAATACGTGGGGCTCCTCCGGGAAGGTTTGCTGGGGAGCTGGGCGGATCGTTACGAGAACGTGGGGAAGCGCTCGGGGGCTTTTTCGGCGGGGAGCTTCTCCGCCGCGCCGTTCATCCTGATGAACTACAAGACGGACTCCCTCCGCGACGTTTTTACGCTGGCGCACGAGGGGGGGCACTCGATGCACTCGCTTTTGTCCGCGCGCGCGAATCCTTTTATGCACTACGGCTATTCTATTTTCGAGGCCGAGGTGGCCAGCACGTTCAACGAGGAGCTGCTCTTCCGCTCTCTTTTGCGCCGCGGCGGGGATCCGGCGCTTGCGCTCTGGATTGTCCAGAAACGGGCGGACGACATTCTGGCGACGCTCTTCCGCCAGACGATGTTCGCCGAGTTTGAGTTGCGCGCGCACGGGATTGAGGAGGCGGGGAAAGGGCTTACGGTGGATGCGTTCCGCGCTGAATACGGCGCGCTCTTGCGAAAATACTTTGGACCCGGCGTCGTCCTGGAGGGTGTGAGCGACCTTGAGGGGTTGCGGATTCCCCACTTCTATCGGGCGTTCTACGTCTATAAATACGCGACGGGCATTTCGGCGGCGCTTGCGCTTGCCGAGCGGGTGCTGTCCGGCGGCGTGCGCGAGAGGGAGGACTACTTCAAGTTCCTGCGCTCCGGCGGCTCGCGCTTTCCTATCGACGCGCTGCGCGTCGCGGGCGTCGACATGGCGAGCGCCGCTCCGGTGAAGGCGGCCTGCGACGTTTTCGCGGGGCTGGTGGATAAGCTGGAGGCGCTGCTCGATGCGTAGGTTGAGCGGTGGGCATTTTGTAACGTTCTACGCGTTCGGCTTTTTTTTCTTGTGCCTGGTGGTGTTGCTGCCCTTCGGTTTGGTCGGGATGCTGGTGTATTTTACGCCGTGGAGGCGGGCGGCGCTTTTTTGGACGTATAAAATTGGTCAGGGCTGGGCGAAAACGCTGATTTTCCTGATTGGTTCTTCGCCGTGCGTGGTGGGGAGGGAAAACATCCCGAAGAAGGGCGGTGTGTGCTTCGTGAGCAACCATGCGGGGGTGTACGATATTGTGTTGCTCCTGGCGTATGCGGGAAGGCCCTTCGGATTTATCGCAAAACGGGAGTTGTCGTTCATCCCGTTCCTCAACGTGTGGATCCCGATTCTGGGGGGGCTTTTCATTGACCGAAAGAATCCGCGAAAGGCTCTGGCGACGATCAACGAGGGTGTGAGGAACATTCAAAACGGCGGCTCCATGCTGATCTTTCCCGAAGGAACGCGGAGCCGGGGTCAGGGCTTGTTGCCGTTTCGAGCGGGGGCGTTTAAGTTGGCGCTGCGGTCGGGGATGCCGGCGCTGCCTGTGGCGATTTCGGGGACCTACGAATCGTTCGAACGGCAGGGGCTCTTTGTGCGGTGCCCGGTAACGATTTCTTTTGGCAAGCCTATTGCCGCGGGAGCTGAGGGCGCGGAAGGGGAACGGGGGGGGCTCGCGGCGGCGGCCTACGACGCGATTGCGCTGATGCTGGGTGATTGCCGCCGGGCGACGGCGGCGGGGCGTTGACGGCTTTGCTTTTTTCCTTTACTATGCAGTATCAATGATTTATTTGGAGGTTTTCTATAATGAAAATTGCGATTAATGGTTTTGGCCGCATTGGGCGGCTCGTGTTTCAGGCGCTCGTCCATCAGGGTTTGCTTGGAAAAGACAAGATCGACGTTGTTGCCGTCGTGGATATTTCGACTGACGCGAAATACTTTGCCTATCAGTTGAAGTACGACTCGACCCAGGGGCGGATGCAGGCTGAGATTGGCACGGAGGGCGATGACGTTTTGGTGGTGAACGGGCATAAAATCAAGTGCATCTCGGGAAAGGGTCTGACTCCGGCGCAGCTTCCCTGGAAGGTGCTTGGCATCGACTATGTTGTGGAGTCGACGGGGCTTTATCCGAACGAGGGGGCCTACGGCCACATCGAAGCGGGCGCGAAAAAGGTGATTATCACGGCGCCTGCTAAGTCGGGCGATGCGGCGAAGCCGATAAAGACGTTTGTGATGGGGGTGAACAACGAGGAGTACGACGCGGCGAAACACCACGTGCTCTCCAACGCGAGCTGCACGACGAACTGCTTGGCGCCTCTGGTCCACGTCATCCTGAAAGAGGGGTTTGGCATCGAAACGGGGTTGATGACGACGATTCACTCGTATACGGCGACTCAAAAGACGGTCGACGGTCCGTCGAACAAGGACTGGCGCGGCGGACGGGCGGCGGCGGTGAACATTATCCCGTCGACGACGGGTGCGGCAAAGGCGGTCGGCGAGGTTCTTCCTTCTACGAAGGGGAAGCTTACGGGTATGTCGTTCCGCGTGCCGACGCCGACGGGCTCGGTGGTCGACCTTACGTTCCGCTCTGTGAAAGACGCGTCTATCGAAGAGATTGACGCGGCGCTGAAGAGGGCGGCGGGGAGTTACCTGAAGGGTATTTTGGCGGTGAGCGATGAGGAGATTGTCTCTTCGGACATTATCCACAACGCCAATACGTCGATTTACGACAGTCTTGCCACTTTGCAGAACAATCTGCCCGGCGAAAAACGTTTCTTCAAGGTTGTCTCGTGGTACGATAACGAATGGGGCTATTCAAACAAGGTTGTCGAACTTTTGAAATACGTGGACGGCAAGAAGTAACATATGGAAACCTTGAGCGGCGCCTACGGCGGTTTGATCAAGACGATATGCTCGGGCTCGAACGTGGCGACTCATGTTACGCCGGACAATGTGTATCAGCTTGGCAACAAAAGCCTCCTTCCGCACATTGACAGGGTTCTTGGGGATCTTGTTCTGGACGCATCGGGGTTTTCCGGCACGGAGCATATCCTTGAGCTTTGGAAAAAATCGCAAGAAGGGGCGGCCTGCCTTATCCTGCCCGAACATTACAGCAACACGGATTTGCCTTGTTTTTCTTACCTCCTCCGCAAGGAGTTGCCCCAGGGGGAGGAAATCGTCGAGAACGTCGTCGCCATCGCTGGCAAAAAGCTGAACGAGGACAATCCCGCCGTCGCCGCTTTTGCCAGCGCGTATTCGCGCATCGTGATATGCCCGAGCAGGGAGCTTCCCCTGGTCAACGGGAAGAAAGACGAGGAAGAGAGGCTCCGCGTGATTCAGATTAACCGCGCCGCCATGCATACGCTGAACCGCGTAAAACGGGAACGCAAGATGGTGCTCGTCTTCCCCGCCGGAACGCGCTTCCGCCCGTGGGACCCGGCCTCGAAGCGCGGCGTGAGGGAGATTGACTCATACGTCAAGGGGTTTGATTATATGTGCCTTGTCGCGATAAACGGCTCGGTGCTGAAGATTCGCAAGGGGGATATGCTTGACGATTACGTCGACAAGGATGTCGTTCACTTTACGGCGTCCCCTGTGGTTTCATGCGCGGCGTTCCGCGCAAAGGCAAAAGAAGCCGCTGAGAAATGCGGCGCCCGGGATGTCAAACAGGCCGTCGTCGACGCGCTGATGGCGGAGCTCGACAGTATGCACAACGCGGTCGAGCCTGAGCGGCAAAAGCTGCTCTCTTGAGCAGGGAACGCAATGGCTGTTCAAAGAGGCATCCGCGTTGCCGCTCTTATTCAGGAAAAGGTGGGCGCCCTCATCGTCGAGGGCAAAATAAAGGATCCGCGTGTGGATTCCTTCCTATCAATAACGCGGGTTTCCGTTTCGCGCGATCTTTCCTTTGCCGACGTGTATGTTTCGAGTTATAAAACCGAAGCCGGCTTGGAAAAAGGCGTCGAAGGTTTGCAGAGCGCGGCCGGTTTTATTCAGGCTAAATTGTCGGAAACGATGCGAATACGGCAAACGCCGAAATTGCGCTTCCACGTTGACGCCATGTTCCGCGAATCTTTTGATTTGAACAAAAAAATCGATGAATTGAACTCCCATGTCAGGTAACAGTTTCGGCGTAATTTTTAGGGTAACGACATTCGGGGAGTCGCACGGGCCTGCGCTCGGCTGCGTGGTGGACGGCTGTCCGGCGGGGGTGGCTTTTTCCGCCTGCGACCTCCGGCGGGAGCTGGCGCGGCGAAAGCCGGGCGGCGGCGGCGCGGCGACGACGAGGAACGAAGACGACGAAGCGGAGATACTTTCCGGCGTATTCGAGGGGCTTACGCTTGGGACGCCGATCGCCATTCTGATACGGAATGCGTCCGCGCGCAGCGCCGATTACGACGCGCTCAAAGACGTTTACCGTCCCGGTCATGCCGACTGGTGCTGCGAGGCGAAGTACGGGCGGCGCGACCACCGGGGCGGCGGCCGTACTTCGGCGCGGGAGACGGTGGGTCGGGTCGCGGCGGGCGCCGTCGCAAAGCGTCTGCTTGCCGAACACGGCATCGGCGTCCGCGCCTGGTGCCGCGAGATTGCCGGCATCGCGGCGCCCGAAGAGGGCGAAGGCGATTTCGATTGGGACGAAGCCGAGCGGAACAGCCTCCGCGTGCCTTCCGCGAAGAGCGCGTCGCGGATTATGCGAAAAATCGAGGAGCTTCGAGCGGCAGGCGACAGTGCCGGCGGCGTCGTCTCCTGCCGTGTTGCCGGTTTGCCCGCCGGTCTGGGCGAACCGGTTTTTGAAAAACTCGACGCGCTGATTGCCCAAGCCTGCCTCTCCATAGGCGCGGCGAAGGGCATTGAGTTCGGCAGCGGTTTTGCTTTGGCGGAGATGCTGGGCTCGCAGAGCAACGACGCCCTTGTAAGGGCGGATGGATCTTCACCGCAAAACCTTCTTCCGCCGTCTGTTCCGCACGTAAGCTTTGCCACGAATAACGCGGGCGGCGTTCTTGGGGGCATATCCAATGGGATGCCGCTGGAGTTTCGCGTGGCGTTCAAGCCGGTTCCGTCCATTTCAAAGCCGCAGCGGACGGTGGCGCGGGACGGCGCGGAGCGGGAGATTTCCGTCAAAGGGCGGCACGACGTCTGCGTCTGCCCCCGCGCGGTAAGCGTCGTGGAAGCGATGACGGCACTCGTCCTTGCCGACGCGCTGTTGCGAAACAGATGCAGCCGCTAGGGAAACGGCGATGAATAGATTCATCACCAGCGCCGCCCTTACGCTCCGCGTCCGTTCAAGCGGGGAATCAAACCGCGAGGCGTTTTTTTTGACGGCGGAAATGGGCATCATCCGCGCGACCGTCTACGGGGGACCGAAGAGCCGCCTGCGATCCCATGTGTCGCCCTTCCACTCAGGAGCGCTGTACCTCTATCACGATCCCGTGCGCGATACCTACAAGGTGAGCGATTTTGACGTTGCAAACTGGCATCCGGGCATCCGGGAATCCTACGAGCGGACGGTAAACGCCGGCGCGATTTGCGAGGCGATTCTTGCCGGGCACGGCGGCGGCTCCGATTGGAACGAAGCGCTGCGTCGGGCGAATCTTTCTTTTGACGCGCTGGACGGTGCCGACGCCGGATGCGCGCGCCGCATCGCCCTTCATTTTTTATGGAACTGGGCGGAACTTTTAGGCGTGCGCCCCGACATGGACAACGACGACGAACTCCCTGCGATAAGGAATCCTGGGGCGCTGCGCTGGTTGCGGGTCGTCGAAAATCTGGAGCCCTCGGCGCTTGCGCGTTATACCTTGGACGACGTATCGTTGCAGTATGCGCAAACGCTCTGCATGGAAATATTGTCGTCGGCGTTCGGCAGACGGCTTTCAAGCTGGAGGAATATATGAAGTTACAGGGGAAACACGTCTTTGCGCTCTGCGCTCTGTGCTCCGTCGTCTCGTGCGCGACGGGACCGGTTCAGCTTACCGGGACGGATGAGCC
>JAITNO010000116.1 GCA_031290405.1 Spirochaetaceae bacterium | reverse complement strand
CCCCCCCCCCCCCACCCCCACGTCCTTGAACACTCTTTCCCTCCACGACGCTCTTCCGATCTTTAAGGTCATACGGTTTATGCTCATCATGCTTCCATTCTCTCATAGATTTTCGGGCGTGTCAAGCTTTTTTTTTTAAGCCGGCCTGGGGCGGGGGGGCGTTGCTGGGGGGGCTGGCCCCCCCGCTTGGGGGGTCGCGCGCAACGAAGTGCGCGCGTAGGGGGGCGCGCCCCCCTCCTCCCCTCTTCTTCTTCTTCTTTATGAAAGCAAAGCCGAAAGCTGGGGAGGGCCGATTGCGGACGCAAGGCGTATCGCTGGGGGCGCAGCCCCGTAGGGCGCAAGAAGCGCCTGTGGCGCTGGCGCTGGCGCTGGCTCCGCCCTCTTCTTGGGTTCTTATTGGAGCAGGGCTAAAAAGCCGGGGTAGGTTACGTCGGCGGCTTCTGCGTCGGTGATTTCGATGGGGGTGGCTGCGCCGAGGGCGGCGACGGCGAGGGCCATAACGATGCGGTGGTCGCCGTGGCCGTCGAGGGTAATTGGGGTGTTTTCGCGGGTGCGCGGTGGGGAAAAACGTCCCGCCTGCCCCTGGATGACGATGCCGTCGGGGAGTTCGGCGCAGGGGACGCCGAGGCGGGTGAGTTCGGCGGCCATGCAGGCGATGCGGTCGGTTTCCTTGATGCGGGCGTGTTGGACGTTCTCCAGGCGGGTTTCGCCGCAGGCGTAGGCGGCGAGCGCGGCGGCGGCGGGGAGCAAGTCGGGCGTGGCGTTTAGGTCGAATGTGCCGCCGCGCAGTGGGCCGGGCCGCGAAACGGCGGCGGTCCAGCGCTTCACTTCCTGCGTTTCGTCGCCGCCGGCGGAGGCCTTTTCCCAGCGGACGGCGCAGCCCATCGCGGAGAGCATTTCAAAAAAGGCTTTGTCGCCCTGGCAGTCGTTTGGGTCGAGGTTTCGCAGGACGACGCGGCCTCCGCTAAGGGCGGCGGCGGCGGCGGGAAAGGCCGCCGAAGAAAAGTCGCCGGGGACGGGGCCTGAAAGCGGTCGGTATGCGGCGCCGCCTTCTATGCGGAAATATGAGAAATCGTCGTTCGTTGTGCAACGCACGTTTTGCTCCCGCAGGTATGCAAGGGTCATCTCGATGTACGGCTTTTCATTTAAGAGCGGCACGTCGATCTCGACGACGGTTCCGGCGGACGACAGGGGCGCGGACAGGAGCAGGGCCGAAAGGTATTGGCTTGTCGGGCAGGGGAGTGAAACGCGGCCGCTCTTCATCGGGCCTTGAACGGTGATGGGGATGCAGCCGCCGGCTGAAGATTCCACGGCGACGGAGAGTCCGCGCAGCGCGTCGAGCAGGGGGAGGGCGCTTCTCCGCGCGGTCTGCTCGTCGCCGGTGAAGGCGATGGGGTGTGAGGCCAACGCGGCGGCGGCCAGCGCCAAAAAGAGCGTCGTGCCGGAGTTGCCTACATCAAGGGGCGCCGCCGGCGCCTTGATGCCTGCCGCGCCGCCGACGCCGCGCACGCGCCAAGCCGCGTCGTCGCCGCAGTCAACCTCTGCGCCCAGGAGGCGGCACACGGAAACGCAGGAGGCGGCGTCGAGCGAATCAAGCGGATGGCGCAGAACCGACTCCCCGCCGGCGAGCGCGCCGACGATGAGCCGCCGGATGGTATGCGACTTCGAGGCGGGAACGGCGATGTCGCCGGTAAACGTATGCGGCCTGATTATGACGTTCATCGTGGTGCGGAAGGGCGGCGGGCGGCGAAAGACCGATTGCAAGGCGCGCTTGCCTGAGGCGGCGCGGCAATCGCGCCTGCGCCCCTCTGGCATACGCGTCTACTTATCCGCGGCAGTCGCGGCGGTTGCGGAAGTCGCGGGGGCAGCGGCAGCCTCGGCCTTTTTTTCGGGCGCTTTTACTGTGGCGCGCGCGCGAACAGCCTTCTTGCCCAGCAGTTCCTTGATCTTCGCCGCCTTGCCGATCTTTGCCCTGATATAGTAAAGCTTCGCGCGCCGGACTTTGCCCGCGCGGACAACCTCAATCCGCATGATGCGCGGCGAATGGACGGGGAAAATCCGCTCCACGCCGACGCCGTAGGAATTCTTGCGAACCATAAACGTCTTGCCCACACGCGAATTCTTCATCGCAATAACAAGCCCTTCAAAAATCTGAATGCGCTCGTTCTTGTTTTCCACAATCTTGAAGTGAACCTTCACCGTGTCGCCAATCTTGAATTCGTCAAGACTTTCCTTCATTTGAGCGGCCTCAATGGCCCTAATCTCGTTCATACATTACTCCTTACCAACATTTTGCATCAATTCCCGCGCAAGCGCGAGCGTCTCTTCGTCGAAAATCCCCGCCTTAACGCCCCGTTCAATTAAATCAGGGCGCATCCGCACCGTCTTTTCGACTCGCTTTTTCAATCTCCAATGTCTGATATTCTCATGGTGTCCCGAAATCAGCACATCAGGAACCTTGAGCGTATCAAAAACCTCAGGTCGTGTCCACTGGGGGTACTCCAAAAGCCCCCCCGTAAAACTCTCCTCCCCCAGCGACTCTCCGCTAATCACCTCGTCGACCAAGCGGTACACCGCGTCAATCACCGCAAGAGCCGCGACCTCGCCCGAAGAAAGCACATAGTCGCCCACAGAAACCTCATCGTCCGCGTAGAGGTCGACAATCCGCTCGTCAATCCCTTCGTAGCGCCCGCACACCAGGACAAGCTCCTCCTCGCGCGCAAACTCCTCCGCAAGCCGCTGGTCAAAAAGCCTCCCCGACGGCGACAGGCAGACGACGCGAGGAGCCTTTTGGGAGGGGGCGCCGCCCCCCCCCGCGTCAGACGAGGCAAGAGCCTTTTTCACCGCGCCCGCCGCCTCCAAAGCGCCGGCGAGCGGTTGCGGCAGCAACAGCATACCCGCGCCGCCGCCGTAGGGAGCGTCGTCGCACGTCTTATGCCGGTCAAGGGCGTAGTCGCGGATATTGATCGACCGGTATTCAAAGATCCCCCGCTTAACCGCGCGCGCCATAATCGAGTGGGCAAAGTAAGCGTCGACAATCTCGGGGAAAAGCGACAGAACCGTAAACTTCATCGGCGGCAGTGTAGCCTAAAAAGCAAGGAGGGGGGAGCCCCCCTCCGCGCGCGCTCTTGAAAATCTGCCCCGAGCGTTGTAGGATGAGCCATGTCGTTTTCAATTTTTAACACGCTTGGACGGGAAGTCCAAGAGTTCAAGAGCATTCGGCCTGGCGAGGTGGGGTTTTACGCCTGCGGTCCGACGGTTTACAACTATGCCCATATCGGCAATCTGCGCGCCTATGTGACGCACGACGTTCTTGCCCGCGTCCTCCGCAGGCGGGGGTTCAAGCTTACCCATGTGATGAACATTACCGACGTGGGGCACCTGACGGGTGGCGACGACGGCGACGATAAGATGGTCAAAAGCGCCGAGGAGCGGGGCAAGTCCGTCCTTGAGGTGGCGGAGTTCTACACGAAGGCGTTTTTTAACGACGCGGAGCGGCTCAACATTGCGCGCCCGGACGTTGTGTGCAAGGCGACGGAGCATATCGAGGAGATGATCGCGCTGACCGGGCGCATCGAGGCGAGCGGCTGCACCTACCAGGCGGGCGGCAACCTCTACTTCGACATCGCGCGCTTCCCGCGCTACGCGGAGCTTGCCCGCTTGAAGATTGACGCGCTGCAAGCGGGCTCTCGGGTCGAGCTTGACGGCAACAAACGCAACCCGGAGGACTTCGTGCTCTGGTTTACCAAGAGCAAGTTCGCCAACCAGGCGCTTGTATGGGACAGTCCCTGGGGAAAGGGCTATCCGGGCTGGCACATCGAGTGCGCGGCGATGAGCATGAAGTACTTAGGCGAACAGTTCGACGTCCACGCGGGGGGCATCGACCACATACAGATTCACCATTCCAACGAGATTGCCGAGGCTGAGTCGGCGACGGGCAAGCATCCCTGGGTGCGCTACTGGGTGCACAATGAGTTTCTTGTTCTGGGGGGCAAGGGGAAGATGTCGAAATCGTCAGGCGGGTTCATCACCTTGCAGAATCTTATTGACGAGGGGTTCGACGCCCTCGATTACCGCTATTTCCTCCTCGGCGGGCACTACCGCACCCAGCTGCAGTTCTCCCATGAGAGCTTGTCCGGCGCGCGGAACGCGCGCGCGTCCCTGGCCTCGTTGCTCGGCGGTCTTGCCGAAAGGGCGGGCGTGGGTGTGGACGAGCTTGTCGGGCGCGCCGTCGGGGGCAAGGCGGCCTCCTATCTGGCGTCTTTCGACGCGGCCCTCGACGACGATGTGAACGTGCCCCGCGCGCTGGCCTCGCTCTGGGGCGTTGTGAAAGATGCCGACGTTCCGCCCGAAGACGCGCTTGCCGCCGCCTTCGACATGGACGGCGTGCTTGGCCTCCGCCTGGCGGAGGGGCTGGCAAAGACGACCGAAGGCTGCTGCGAAGACGGCGCCCTCGTCGCCGAAGTGGCCGCGCTGATTGTCGAGCGCACCGAGGCGAAGAAGGCGAAGGATTTTGCGAAGGCCGACCTTATCCGCGACAGCCTAAGGGCGCGGGGCATCGCCCTGGAAGACCGCCCCGGCCGCACGGAGTGGAGGCGCATTGCGGACAAAAAACTGTGGGCAAAGGCGGCGCAAGATTGACGCGCATAAGGCAATCGGCGCGCCCTTAGGGGGGCAGACCTTACAGGCGTTTTGACTGGAGGTAACTGTAGTACGCGTCTTTTGTAAAGACGAGGTGGTCGAGGAGGCGTATGCCGAGGACGCCGCCGGCGTCTTTTAGGCGGTGGGTTGTTTCGTCGTCTTTGGGCGAGGGTTTGGCGTCGCCGGAGGGGTGGTTGTGCGCGACGCATACGGCGCTTGCCCTGTCGCCGATGGCGTCGGCAAAGACTTCGCGCGGGTGCACGATTGTTTTGTTGACAAGGCCTGTCGTTACTATCCGCGTGGCTAGGACTTCATGCGCTCCGTTCAGCGACAGCGCGATGAATTGTTCCTGCGGACAATCGGCGTAATGGCGGATAAGCTCGAATATGTCCGACGGACAGCGCACCCGTTTTCCCTGCGTCCCCCAGCGTCTTCTTCCAAATTCGAGCATGGCTACGACGGAACAGGCTTTCGATTGTCCCAGTCCGGTGAGTTTGCACAGTTCGTCCACAGTGGGAATGGTTTTCTCGCTGTCTATCCTTTTAAGCAGATCGCCTGAGAGCGTCATGACGTCCGTGCCTTTGACGCCCGTCCAAAGGAGCAGGGCGAGGAGCTCCTTGTCGGAAAGGGCCTCGCGCCCTTCCTTGCGGAGCCGCTCCATCGGGCGGAGTTCCCTTGGCAGTTGACGCAGGCAGGCTGTGTGGGCGCTTGCGGTCTTGGCGGCGTCTGCGGCGGCGGCGCTTTTGGCGATGGAGTCATGGACGCTGGCGCCTTCGAGTTCGTCCAAGAGGCTTTTGTAGAAATTGGTTTTCACGGGTGTATTATTGCGTGCGCATGAATGGCGCTTGAATAAAAGAACTCTCCGCCGAGTAAGATCCCCATGAGGGGGGCACGCCCCCCTGCGCTCCGTAGCCGCTGCGCGGTCTACTACGCTACCCCCCAAGCGGGGGGGCCCGCCCCCCCGCAACGCCCCCCCTTCACAAGGACTCTTGACAGAACCGCGCGCCCATGCGACAATGGAAGCATGACGCTAAACAGAACCCGTAAGACCTTGACTCTTCGCGCGCGCGCGCGAGGGGAAATGGCGGCGCCGAACGTACGAACGTACGAACGTACGAACGTACGAACGTACGAACGTACGAACGCGATTATATAGCTCAAACACATACTGTCAAGCCCCCGCGGGGGCGCAACGCCGGACGGCGGCGCTTCTCAAGCTTTATTTTTCTTTGGCCCTTCGGGAGTTTCTTTATCATCATTCTTTACGGTCTACTCCTGGGGGGCCTTTTTTTCTTTGCGCTTATTTTTTTGGCCCTTCGGGGGGTCTCTTTGTCATGGTCTTTTATGGTCTTGCTCCCGGAGGGCCTTTTTTATGCTCTGCTGTGCGCGCGCTCTTTGCGGCGAGGCGCGGGTCTTTTGGCTCGACATGGGCTCATGCGGGCTTTGCACGCGGTCTGGAGGGCTCAGGACGGGTTCTGGTTGCAACTGAAAACGGTGCGGTTTCGATCGAAACTGTAGCAATCTTAACCGAAACTGTAGCAATCTTAACCGAAACTGTA
>JAITNO010000086.1 GCA_031290405.1 Spirochaetaceae bacterium | reverse complement strand
ACGCCGACGAGGCGGACGCCGGGGAAGTTTAAGCCTTTGGCTACCATCTGGGTGCCTAAGAGGATGTCGAACGCTCCGGCGCGGAACGCGTTGAGGGCCTCCTCGAGGGAGCCCTTTTTTTGCATGGTGTCGGCGTCGACGCGCCTGACGCGGAGCTCGGGGAACGTGCGCCGGATTTCTTCTTCTATCATCTCGGTGCCGAAGCCGGTGAAGCCGGCCTCCAGGGAGCCGCAGGTGGGGCAGGCGTCCGGCGGCGCGGTCTGGTAGCCGCAGTAATGGCAGACGGCCTTCCCCCGGCCCTTGTGCCACGTGAGGGAAACGGAGCAGTGTTTGCACTCCAGGATGTAGCCGCATTCCCTGCAATGATAGAAGTAGGCGAAGCCGCGCCGGTTGAGGAAGAGGATGGTCTGCCGTCCGGCAAGCGCGGTCTGGCGGATTTCGTCTTTAAGCTCGGCGGTGAGGCAACCGTCGGTGCGCTCGAGGCTGACGATGCGGACGCTGGGGACGGTGCCGCCGGAAAGCCGCTGCGTCAGGTCCAGGCGTCTGATGCGTCCTTCGGCCATGAGCTTCCAGGCTTCTGCGGACGGCGTGGCGGAGCCCATGACGAGGGCGGCGCCTGAGCGGGCGGCGCGGCGGAGGGCGACCTGCCGCGCATGATAGCGGGGGGTGCTGCCTGACTTGAAGGAGCCGTCGTGCTCTTCGTCGATGATGATGAGGCCGAGGTTCTGCACGGGGGCGAAGACGGCGCTGCGCGGCCCCACGACGATGCGCGCTTCGCCGCGCTTGATGCGCATCCACTCGCGCAGGCGCGCGCTCCCGCTCAGGCCTGAGTGAAACGTGGCGGCGAGGGGGCCGAAGCGTTTGGTGATGACGAGGGACGTTTGCAGGGTGAGTGAGATTTCCGGCACGAGGTAGACGACGGACGTGCCCTGGTGGAGGAAGCTTTCCGCCGCGCGCAAGAACACTTCGGTTTTGCCGGATCCGGTAACGCCGAAGAGGTAGGAGACGCCGCCCGCGCCGGCGCCGCCGGAAAGGGCCTGCAAGGCCGCCTCCTGCTCCGCCGACAGGGAGAGCCGGCCCTCCCCCGAAGCGGCGCCTTCCAGTTCGTCCGCACCGAGAGAGGGGGAGGCGCCGGCGCGCCGCCCCGAGGGGAGCATGGCGGCGAGGGCCTCCCCCTGGGAACAGAGGTAATAGCTGGCAAGCCAGGCGGAGAGGTCTATTTCGTTTTGCCCGAAGAGGGCCTCCTTGTCCACGATGCGCCGCACGGTCTTGATCTGCGCTTCGGCCAGACCGGGCGGCGGCGCATCGCGCTCTGCGACGATGCAGCCTGTCAGGTCGCGCCTGCCGAAGGGGGCCGCCGCACGCTTGCCAACGGCGGAGGCGGTGATGGTCTTTTCGTCGGCGCGGTAGGTGAAGGACTGCTTTAACGGCATATCGAAGACGAGCTCTAGGTAACGCAACATAAGATAAATAGCATAACGCCGCACGGGAGACAAATCAAGCTTGGCTATGCCGTAACGTTTGTATAGTAATTCTTAAAATATTTACAAAAAAACTATGCAAAAAAGCTTAAAGTTTGTTGACCTCCGCACATAGGTACGCTATGCTCATTCCATGTTGTGGAGAAAACTGGCTAAAAGGGGAGAAAATTGGCATTAAGCGGTGGGTTTAACAATACTCTGGATAACAAAGGGAGGGTAACATTCCCCGCACGCCTGAAAGAGGGCTTTTTCGGCGATACGCTCGTCGTGACGCGGGGCATTGAAAAATGCCTCTACCTTTTCCCGCCGGAACGGTGGAAAGAATTTGAGGAGGAGCTGGAAAATCCCCCCCTCATGTCAAAGGATTGGCGAAAGATGCAGCGCCACTTTCTGGGGTGGGCGACCGAGTCGGAAATCGACAAGTCGGGAAGGCTTGCAATTCCTCAGAGCCTGCGCGACTATGCTTCACTCACACGCGGCGTCATCATCATGGGCTTGGGCAAACGCATCGAAATTTGGGACGAGGATGTCTACCGCGAGTTGCAGGGCGAAAAAGACGTGGGGCAGGGGCTCGAAGATATTGCCGAGAAATTCGGACTGCTCTTTTAGAGCGGGACTTTGATGGAGATTATTCATACTCCGGCGTTGCCGGAAGAGACGGTGGAACTCCTTTCCGGCGCTTTCCGCATATTTGGAAACGAAACCGGACGGGATGTATTGATGATTGATTCAACCCTTGGGGAGGGGGGACATAGCGAGGCGTTTTTGACAAGATTTCCCGATATAAAAATTATCGGGATCGACGCCGACAAGGAGATTGTGAGCGTTGCGAAACGGCGTCTGGAAAGATTTGGGGAGAGGATTGTGTGTCATTCGGCGTGGGCTGACGATTTTTTCGCCTTCTACCCGAAAGAAAACGCAGACAGACGGCCGGATATCATCCTTATTGATTTGGGGGTGTCGCTTTTCCATTACGAGAAAAGCGGCAGGGGGTTTAGTTTCCGAAAGGACGAAGCCTTGGATATGAGGATTGATACTTCGCGCGGCGAAAGCGCGGCGGAATTGCTTGCGGGGCGGAGCGAACGGGAAATCGCCCGCATCCTCTACGAGTACGCGGAAGAACGCCACTCACGGAGGATTGCCCGGGCGGTTGTTCAGGCGCGACGGGAAGCGCCTGTTGCGAGTTCGGCGCGGCTTGCGGAGATTGCGTCTCTGGCTCTGCCTGCCGCGGCGCGGCGCGGGGGGGGGATTCATCCGGCGACAAAGACGTTTCAGGCTTTGCGCATCGCGGTGAACGGCGAGCTTGAACGGCTCCCCTCGCTCCTTGCATCGGCGCTTTCCGTGTTGAAAACGGGCGGAAGGCTCGGCGTGATCGCCTTTCATTCGCTCGAAGACCGGATTGTTAAAAACTTTTTCCGTGAAAAGGCGAAGGACTGCGTTTGCCCGCCTTCCGCGCCGATATGTGTATGTAGGGGGAGGCGTGTGGCAAGGCTTATCACGTCAAAAGCCGCCTCCCCCTCCCGCGCGGAAATTGAAAAAAACCCGCGTTCGCGGAGCGCGAAATTGCGCGTCGTCGAGAAGGTGTGGAACGAAGAATAGGGATGGAGATTTTAATTAAGGAAGGAGTTAAAAGTGAAAAACAAGGTTCTGTTATATGTGATGGCGTTGACGCTGCCGCTTTCGTTTGCTTTGCTTGCCTGGCAGGCGGTGCGTTTTTCGGATTTGAGAGATGAGGTTGAACGCTTGTACAAGGCTCAGGATGAATGGGTGGAGAACAACAAACGGTTGATCACCGAGATAGCCTCGCTTTCCTCCTCGGCGCGCATCGAAAAGATAGCGAAGGACAGTCTTGGTCTGGACAAGAAGCGCCCGGAAGAGGTCATGCAGATTACGATAAGCAACAGGTGAGCTATGGCTGATGTATGCGTCCTTTGGCTCTGTGCCTGAGCGGTGAATGATATGTTGATGAGTTTTGACGAGGCGGCGCAGGCGCTTGCATGTCCGAAGCCGCATTGCGGTGCGAAAGGCTTTTCCGGCGTCTGTATCGACTCGCGGGAAGCGCAGGAGGGTTTTCTTTTTGCCGCGCTTCCCGGAGAGAATGCCGACGGGCGCCGGTTCATTCGGCAGGCTTTTTCGGCGGGGGCGTCGGGGGCGATAGTCGAGCGGGCAAAACTTGGGGCTTTCGGCGTGGAAGAAGCGGCGCACGAGGCGGGTGCGGCTCTTTTAGTCGTCGAGGGGAGCCTTCGCGCCTTGCAGGATTTGGCGGGAGCCTATCTGGATAAGTTTCCCGCGCTCCTTAAAGTCGGCATCACCGGTTCTTCCGGCAAGACGACGACTAAAGAGCTTGTTGCGGCGATGGCGGGCTGTGAAAAAAAGATTGTCTGCAACAGCGGCAATTTGAACAGCGAAACAGGGTTGCCGCTTTCTCTGTTTGAAGTTCGCAAGGAACATGATATCGGGATTTTTGAGGCGGGAATGAATAGGAAGGGGGAAATTGCCGAGTTAGCCGCCGCGCTGCGTCCCCATGTTGCCCTGATTACGAATATCGGCAGCGCCCATGTCGGCTGCATAGGCGGCAGGCAGGAGATTGCTCTTGAAAAAAAGGCTCTTTTTTCAAGATTTACAGGCGGTCAGACCGCGCTGATACCGGAGGAAGATGAATTTGCGCTGTTTTTGGCGAAGGATGTCCACGGCAAAGTGCGGTTTTTTGGTGATAACATCGAAAGACGCGCGGGAACATTGGGGAAAATAGCGGATTTGGGGCTTTCAGGATGGGAAATTGTCTGGGAAGGGGGGAGTGCCCGGTTTGCCCTTCCCGGCAGGCATAATTTGAAGAACGCGCTCGCCGCCGCCGCGCTTGGCAAGGCAATCGGCTTGAGTGCGCGGTCCATTAAGCGCGGCTTGGAATCTGCAAAGCCCCTTTTCGGGCGCAGTGAGATTTTTACCGTTTGCGGCGGCGCTCTGGCGCCGTTCAGCGGAGAGACGACTGACGGAGA
Source organism: Spirochaetaceae bacterium (assembly GCA_031290405.1). Classification (GTDB taxonomy): domain Bacteria; phylum Spirochaetota; class Spirochaetia; order Treponematales; family Breznakiellaceae; genus JAITXS01. The sequence continues at coordinate 2,595 of JAITNO010000086.1, read as the reverse complement.
GCCGCGGACAACGCTGATACGGGATTGTTATAACGCCAATCCCGAGTCGATGTCGGCGGCGATTGGGCTCTGCGACGCGCTTGATTGGAAAGGGCGACGCGTTTACGTTGCAGGATCGATGCTTGAGCTTGGCGAGGAATCGGGCGGCGCCCACAGGGAGCTTGGCAGGACGCTTGCCGTTTCGCGTTCAGACGCGGTGTTCCTCTTCGGCGAAGAAACGAAGGGCGCGTTCAACGAGCTGAAAAAATCAGGTTTGAAAAAGATGCTTTTTCAAACCAATGACATAGATGAGTTAAAAGCCGAACTGAAAAAAAACGTTCAACCCGGCGACCTGATATTATTGAAAGGTTCACGCGGGTGCGCGCTTGAAAGGGTATGCGAAGCGTTGATGTAAGGAGAATATGTGTTTTTAGAATTTGTATATCCGCTGGTAAAGTATTGGACGCCAGTAAACGTACTCCAGTATATTACATTGCGAGGCGCCTATGCAGCGCTTACGACATTATTCCTCTGCTATATCTTCGGCGGCAGCATCATTGAGGCGTTGCGGAAACTTAAAATAGGACAATCTATCAGGAGCGACGGACCGGAGACTCATCTGAAAAAAGACGGCACGCCGACTATGGGCGGCCTGATGATCATCATCAGTGTTACGCTTTCGATGCTCCTCTGGATGGATATGCACAGCCTTAAAGTGTGGCTTGCGATGGCCGCGTTCCTCTCGTTCGCCGTCATAGGTTTTATCGACGATTATCTAAAAATTAAAAAAAGAAACTCGGAAGGACTAAGCGCGAAAGGGAAATTAATCGGACAATTCGCCGTTTCGTTCGCGCTTGTACTGATACTCTATTGCGTCGAAAAAGAAAGCTCTGAATTGTATTTTCCGTTTATAAAAAAACCCGTCATTGATATGGGCCTGCTCTGGATACCGTTTGCCGTGTTATTGTTGGTCGGCGAAAGCAACGCAGTGAATTTAAGCGACGGACTTGACGGATTGGCGGCGGGGTTGCTCCTGTTTGTATTCGGCACACTCGCCTTGGTTACCTATCTGTCGGGGCGCGCCGATTATTCGGCGTATTTGAACATCCCCTACATAGAAGGCGCCGGAGAACTTACCGTGTTCTGTCTTGCCGCACTTGGCGCCTGCGTCGGTTTTTTGTGGTTCAACTCACATCCTGCGGAGGTTTTTATGGGCGACGTCGGCAGTCTCTCTCTGGGAGGCGTTATCGCCGCCATATCGATTATCGTTCAAAAAGAAATTTTAATACTCGTCGCCGGCGGCGTTTTTGTGCTGGAAGCGATGTCGGTTGTTATTCAGGTCGTCGTATTCAAATGGAAGGGCACGCGCGTGTTTAAGATGGCCCCGCTCCACCATCATTTTGAAATGTCAGGCTGGGCGGAGACAAAAGTAGTAACCCGTTTTTGGATCTTAGGCGGGCTTTTCGCCATCATAGCGTTGTCAACGCTGAAGGTGCAGTAGATGTGGAATAATTCCGTTGGAGCAGGCATTGAAAACAAAGCGCGCTATGACCATGTGTTTATAGCGCTCTGCGTACTCTTGATGGGAATAGGGCTTGTTACGCTCTATTCCGCATCATACGCTTTTGCCGGCAGATGGTTCAACGACAAACTGTTCTTTCTTAAACGGCAGGCCTTGTTCGCCGCACTGAGTTTTCTGTTGTTCTTTTTTGCTTCGCGGATAAAAATTGAAACAGTCAAGAAATTCGTTATGCCTCTTGTTTTGGGCGCCGCGTTCCTCTGCATCGTCCTGTTTATCCCCGGAATCGGCACGACAAAAAACGGCGCCACACGCTGGATAGACCTGGGGCCGCTGACAATCCAGCCTTCCGAACTGGTAAAAATTGTCTTGCCCTTGTACCTCGCCTACATATTTGATAAAAAGAAAGACAAGCTTGATGATTTCAGGTCGGGCGTCCTGCCGCCGGTAATCGTTACGATTGTATTTTTTGCGTTAATATATTTTCAGAATGATTTTTCCACCGCGCTTTTTATCGCGCTGAATTCCCTGGTAATATTTTTTATTGCGGGAGTAAAGCTCCGTTATTTTATCTGCGCGGTTGTCATTTTAATTCCCGTGTCGGCGCTTTTAATCATGACAAAGGAGTATAGGCTCCTGCGTTTCATATCGTTTTTCGATCCGGCTTTTGACGTCAGTGGAGCGGGCTTTCAGGTTGACAATTCAACAAGAGCGATAGCTTCCGGCGGTTTTTGGGGCAAGGGAATCGGGCAGGGCGTCCTCAAGATAGCAAGCGTCCCCGAAATTCAATCCGACTTTATATTCGCCTCTTTTGCGGAGGAAACCGGTTTTATCGGCGTGTTCCTTTTTATGGCAAGCTTCGTGTTTTTCGCGTTGCGCGGTTATAAAATCGCGCTTGGCAGTTCCGATACATTCAACAAATTATTAAGCTTCGCCCTCGTTACCATTATCGTATCCCAGGTTGTTATGAACATCGCCGTTGTGTCGGGGGCGATTCCCGCGACGGGAATTCCCCTGCCGTTCTTTTCCGCCGGCGGCACATCGCTTGTCATCACGTTCATCGCTTCAGGACTGGTCGCCAACATATCAAGGGGCGA
>JAITNO010000135.1 GCA_031290405.1 Spirochaetaceae bacterium | reverse complement strand
CGTTCGTCAGGGAGAATGAACCGTTCGTCAGGGAGAATGAACCGTTCGTCAGGGAGAATGAACCGTTCGTCAGGGAGAATGAACCGTTCGTCAGGGAGAATGAACCATTCGGGACGCGGTAGAAGGCGCCCACGCCGTGGACGCTGGCAACAACGCCGTGGACGCTGGCAACAACGCCGTGGACGCTGGCAACAACGCCGTGGTAGAAGGCGCCCACGCCGTGGTAGAAGGCGCTCACGCCGTGGTAGAAGGCAACAACGCCGTGGTAGAAGGCGCCCACGCCGTGGACGCTGGCAACAACGCCGTGGACGCTGGCAACAACGCCGTGGTAGAAGGCGCTCACGCCGTGGTAGAAGGCAACAACGCCGTGGTAGAAGGCGCCCACGCCGTGGTAGAAGGCAACAACGCCGTGGTAGAAGGCAACAACGCCGTGGTAGAAGGCAACAACGCCGTGGTAGAAGGCGCCCACGCCGTGGTAGAAGGCGCTCACGCCGTGGTAGAAGGCGCCCACGCCGTGGTAGAAGGCGCTCACGCCGTGGTAGAAGGCGCCCACGCCGCGGCAGAAGGCGCCCACGCCGCGGCAGAAGGCGCCCACGCCGCGGTCGCCAGCGACAAAAACGTGGGCGCCAGCGACGAGCGCGTCCAAGAAGACGCCGGACGCGCCGGAGGACGCGCACCCCGCACGGCGTCGCCCACTCCGCCCTTCGCCTCCGCCCCCTTAACAAAACGCGCACAGCATAGCGGGAAAAGACCGCCGCCTCCGGTTAAAGCGGCGAGCCTTCTTTTTCTCGAAGGCGCTTGACGGCAGGCGGGGGGCGGGGCACAATAACGCAGTTCAGCGAAGCCGGGCGGCATCAACGACAAGGAGATTGACATGGGAGAAGTAGTCGAAAGAATCACGCTGGTAAACACCCGCGAAGCAGGGAATGCGGCGGGCGGATTTATCAAGGAAGAGGATGTGCGGAAGGCGAAGCTGCGCGCGCTGGTGGACACCGGAGCCACCAACATCGTCATTAACGAAAGAACGAGGCGGAAGCTGGGCCTCGCGATAACGGAAGTCGGCGAAGTCTCGCTGGGCAACGGCAAACGCGAGAGTTGCTCGTATACCGAATGGGTTACCGTCCGCTGGAAAGACCGGCAGGCCGTCTGCGAGGCCGTTGTTTTGCCCCACGCCAAGGAAACCCTTCTGGGCGTCATTCCCCTGGAACAAATGGACTTAAGCGTCAACCTACGCGAGCGGAAGCTCGAAGGAGCCCACGGCGACGAGTGGGTGCGCTATGTGCGAAACACCCGCCGCCGCAATAGAGGATTTTAGAGTCCGAGCCCCCGTCGATAAATCGGGGGCTTTTTTGTGGGAGGGACCCTTGCCGGCGCCTCCGTGCGCGCCCTGCAAACACTCAAGGCCGTACGCCTCTGGCCGATAATCGGAATAAGGGGGAATGATGGCTCTTGAATATGTCATGAAACAGATTACGTTTGACCCCACCGGACAGGCCGATGAGGAAACCTATCGCGCTCAGGTGGTGAACGGCGAGTCCTTCGGGTCCGACGATCTGGTGGACTATGTGAGCCGCACGAACTCCGGCGTGAGCAGACCGGAGCTTGCCTCTATCGAGGCGGCTTTTGAGGACGCGTTCGGCTACTTTCTGTCGCAGGGGAAGAACTTTCACAGCGGGGTCTTTCGGCTGCTGTTGTCCATTCGCGGCAGGTATAAGAAGGGGGAGCGCCCGGCGTCGAAGAATGTTCGTGTTAATGCCTATGCGGCGGCTGCGCTCCAAAAGGCCGCCGCGAATGTGGAGCTTAAACATGGCGCTGAAGCCCTTAAATGGGCGATTGAACGCGTCCATGACGTAACGACGGGGCAGTCCAACGGCGCGATCACCATCGGACGGAACATCCGCATTGAGGGCAGGGGTCTGGAGCTTGTGGGTGATGACGCCGCTGTTGAGTTTGTGTCCGTCTTGGAGCCGACGGTTGCGGCGCCGGCTGGCCGGCTTGCCGTCAATAGGCCGAGTCTGCTGGTACTGAACGTGCCCGAAGACCTTGCGCCCGGAACCTATCGCATTCAGGTGACAACCAGGTATACCGGCTATAGGCCGATCCACTACCCACACACTATTAGTTACGATATGGACTTGACGGCTCAGAACGATGTCTGACCGCTAGGCTGACAGTCTCTGTCCTATAGGACAGACGATCTCTGTCCTAGTAAGACAGACGATCTCTGTCCTACTAGGACAGATGATCTCTGTCCTAGAAGGACAGACGGTCTCTGTCCTAGTAAGACAGACAGTCTCTGTCCTATAGGACAGACAGTCTCTGTCCTAGTAAGACAGACAGTCTCTGTCCTATAGGACAGAAAGGCTCTGTCCTATAGGACAGAAAGGCTATGGGTGGGTCTGGGAGGCCGGGGGGCGCGGCTGCGGGGGCGCAGGGGGGCGCCCCCCTTACGAGCGCCCCTTGCCTTGCATGGAGATGTACGCTAGAGTGGGGGGAAAGGAGCTACTTATGGAAGAATTATTGGCTATTAACGTCGGGATCTGGTCGATTGTGCCGCCCCTGCTTGCCATCGCGCTGGCGTTGGTGACGAAGGAAGTGATTTTCAGTCTGGTGCTGGGCATCGTTTCGGGGATTATGATCTATGGGTTTCATGCGGACTTTGCCTTTGGGCAATTCTTTTCTTCGACGATTGAGGTGGTGATCAACAATGTAAGCGGCAACGCGTCGATGATCATCTTCCTCTCGCTGCTGGGCGCGCTGGTGGCGCTTATTACGCGGGCGGGCGGGGCGCGGGCTTACGGGAATTGGGCGGTAAAGAAGCTTGCGACGAAGCGGAGCGCGAGTCTGACGACGGCGTTCCTCGGCATCATCATCTTTATCGACGACTATTTTAACTGCCTTACCGTGGGCACGGTGATGAAGCCGGTAACGGACAGGCACCGGATTTCCCGCGAGAAGCTGGCCTACCTGATTGACTCGACGGCGGCGCCGATTTGCGTGATTGCGCCCATATCTTCGTGGTCGGCGTCGGCGGCGGGGTATTTTCCCGCCGAGGCGGGGATTAGCGGGATGCAGGCCTTTGTGCAGGCGATTCCCTTCAACTTATACGCGCTGTTGACGATCTTCATGATCTTCTGGATTGCCGGGCGGAAGAAGGCGGACTTTGGCCCGATGGCGCGGGCGGAGGCGCGGGCGGAGCGGGGCTCTGCGTTAAAGGACGCCGACATTGCGGTAAACGACGACATCGCCAAGCTGAGCGTCTCGGACAAGGGGCGCGTGCTCGACCTCGTTGCTCCGGTGCTGATTCTGGTGGCGGTGTGCATTGGGGCGATGCTCTTCTACGGCGGGCTCTGGGACGGCTCGGGCAAGTCGGCCGTCGAGGCGTTCGGCGACACGGACGCGAACCTCTCTCTTTCGCTGGGCGGTTTGATTACGCTGATCGTCGCGTTCTTCTTCTATGTGCCGCGCAAGCTCATCTCGTTCAAGGACTTCTTTGCGAGCATCACGGCGGGGGTCAAGGCGATGGTGCCGGCTATCATCATTCTGACGTTGGCTTGGACGATTGCATCGGTCTGCAAGGGGATGTTGAGCACGGGCGACTACATTGCCGGCTTGGTGGGCGACTCGAATATGCCGGTGGCGATTATTCCGGCGATTATGTTTGCCGCGGCCTGCGGGATTGCGTTCTCGACGGGGACGGCGTGGGGCACCTTCGGCATCCTGATTCCGATTACGATTACGGTGTGCTACCAGGTGGCGCCGCACCTTTCGATTCCGACGCTTGCGGCGGTGATGGGCGGCGCGGTCTTCGGCGACCACTGTTCGCCGATTTCGGACACGACGATTCTGGCTTCGACGGGGGCGGGTTGCAACCACATCGACCATGTGGCGACGCAGATGCCCTACGCGCTTACCGTCGCCGGCGCCTGCTTCGTCGGTTATCTGGTGACGGGCTTCGTCACGCAGGCGATGGTGGGCGGCGACACGACGGGAAGCGGCGCGGCCCTGCTGACGACGGGCCCTGCGGCGCTGGTGGGCCTGCCGGTGACGCTGGCGATCCTCGTGGCGCTGCTCTTGGTGTTCCCGAAGATATTTAAGGCGAAGAGGGTGTAAGAGGGCGCAATAACGGAGTTTGTTGCAGCCGCGCGGGTCCGCGCGGCATCCCTTTGAGCAATCAAAATGAACAAAACGTTGGAAAACCTACGAGCATTCTCGAAAGAATGCGCCGTGCTTCCCGTCTGGGAGCGCCGCCCTCTTCCACAGGGGTCGCCGATAGACGTTTTTAAGCGTCTTAAAAACATCAGCCGCCATTGCTTCATCCTCGAAAGCCTGGAAGACAAGGAACGCTGGGGGCGCTGGACCTTCCTCGGCCTCGAGCCTAAGCTTGAGTTCAGCTGCCAGGGCGGCGTCGTCAAGATTAAAAGCGGCATGGACATTGAAATCCCCGGCGCAGACCCCGCGCAGTACCTCCAAAGGATACTCAGAGAGAACCGGAGCGCCCCCGCCGCCGCCCTGTTCCCCGGCGAAGACCTTCCGGCCTTTACCGGCGGGCTGGTCGGCTACTTCTCTTTCGAGTTCGTTACCTACAGCGTGCCCAGCCTTACACTCGACGGCGAGGACGACGGGCACTTCAAAGACTGCGACCTGATGCTCTTCGACAAGCTTATCGCGTGGGACAACCTCAAGTCCTGCCTCTACATCTTCGTCAACATCAAAACCGACGCTCTGGAAGAGAATTACAAGCGCGCCCTCACCGACATCGACCGCCTGGGGCGCGTCGTCGACTCCGGAGACGAGGCGTTCATTCCGCCTTTGCGCCTTGCCGCCCCCTTGCATGAGCTCTTCGACGGGAGGCGTTATGCGGCAATGGTCGAAAGGGCCAAGCGGTACATCTACGAGGGCGACGTCTTTCAGGTTGTGTTGGCCAACCGTCTGGAGGCCCGCGTCGAGGGCAGCATCTTCGAGATTTACCGCATACTCAGGCGGAGCAACCCTTCCCCCTATATGTTTTACTTTTCCAGCGACGACATCGAGATTGCCGGGGCCTCCCCCGAGACGCTCGTGCGCGTGCAGGGGGGCGGCGTCTTTACCTTTCCGCTGGCGGGAACGCGGAAGCGCGGCGCGACGCCCGAAGAGGACGCCGCCCTCGAAAGGGACCTGCTCACCGACCCCAAGGAGCTGGCCGAACACAATATGCTCGTCGACCTGGGGCGCAACGACATCGGGAAGGTATGCGAGTTCGGCAGCGTCGTCGTCGAAAAATACCTTTCGGTCGAACGCTTCTCCCACGTCATGCACATCGGCTCGACGGTGCGCGGCGCCCTCCGCGCCGACAGAAGCGCCGTGGACGCCATCTCCGCGGTGCTGCCGGCGGGCACCCTCTCCGGCGCGCCGAAGATCCGCGCCATAGAGATCATCAACGAGCTTGAGGGCCGCAAACGCGGCATCTACGGCGGCGCCATCGGCTACATCGGCCTGGCCGGCGACATGGACACGTGCATCTCCATCCGCATCGCCTATAAAAAAGACGGCAGGGTCTACATCCGCTCCGGCGCGGGCATCGTCGCCGACAGTTCAGGCGAAAATGAATACGAAGAATGCCGCAACAAGATGAAGGCTGTGCTCGCCGCCCTTGAACAAGCGGGAAGCGAACGTTAACGAATGCGCGCGCAGTTTCAGCGGCTCGCGCTCATCGTCGGCAACGAGGGGCTGGACAAGCTGTCAAAGACGAGGGCTATGGTGTTTGGCTTGGGGGGCGTGGGCAGTTGGTGCGCCGAGGCTCTCGTGCGCTCAGGCCTGGGGGAGGTCGTCCTCGTCGATTCCGATGCGGTGTGCGTTACCAATATCAACCGGCAGGCGCAGGCTACGACAAAAACCGTCGGGGCCTTCAAAGCCGACGCGCTGCGGGACCGCCTGCTTGAGATAAACCCCGACTGTACCATCGCCGTCTTCAATAAAGTCTTTTCCCGTGAAACCGCGGCGGAGTTTGCGCTGGAAACGACTGACTACATCGTCGACGCAATCGACACCCTCACCCACAAACTCGATTTAATTGAGCTTGCCGCCGGCCTGAACAAAAAGATCTTCTCTTGCATGGGAATGGCGCAAAAGCTCGACCCCACGCAGATCAGGTGCGCCGGCATCTGGGAGAGCTCGGGCTGTCCTCTGGCGCGTCTTGTCCGCGCGGGACTGCGAAAGAGAAACTACTGCGGAGACCTCACCGTCGTCTACAGCAAAGAACGCCTCCCCCCGCGCGGCGAAATCGCCCCCGCCTGCGGCAGCCTCCACTGCCTCTGCCCCCCCAAAAGCGCCGCCGGCGCGCACGAATGGTGCGCCGCCAAGAAAATCATCAACGGCAGCGCCGTAACCGTTACGGCAAGCGCCGGCATGATCCTCGCAAGCCTCGTCATAAACGACGCCCTCGGCGAGGAGCGTCCCCTTTAGGAGGGCGCCGCCCCCCTCCCCTCTCCTCTTTTTCTCTCTTTTCCATCTTACTCCTTTTATGCTACACTCCGTGCCATGCAGAACAATGTGGAGTTGCTTATTATTGGGGGCGGACCTGCGGGGCTGGCGGCAGGGCAGTATGGCGCGCGAGCAGGACTGAAGACGCTCGTCGTTGAGCAGGCGGCGATTGGCGGGCAGGCGTTGACCATCGATGCGCTGGAGAACTACCCCGCTTACGGACATGAGCGTTCGGGGGCGGACTTTGCCGAGGATATGCGCGTCCAGGCGTTGGACTTTGGGGTTGAGTTTTTGTTTGAATCCGTGCGCTCTTTAGGCAGGCGGGATGGACTCTTCGAGGCCGTCTTCGAGGGCGGCGATAGGATAGCGGCTCAGGCCATCGTCCTGGCGACCGGCGCGGGGAGGCGCAGGCTGGGGATTCCCGGCGAGGAGGCGTTCATGGGGCGGGGGGTTTCCTTCTGCGCCAGCTGCGATGGGCCGTTCTTCAAGAATAAGAAGATATTTGTAGTGGGAGGCGGCGACGCCGCCTGCGATGAAGCGCGCATCTTGGCGCGTTTAAGCGAAGATGTAACGATACTCGTCAGGGGGGTGGAGTTTAAGGCGCAGAAGGCCCTCGTCCGTCGCGTCCTAAGCGACGGGAGGATACGGACGCGCTTTTCCACGCGGGTCGTGGAGATACGGGGAGCCGAAAAGGTCGCCTCCCTCGTTCTGGAAGAGGGGCAAGGGCGGAGCGAGGAGGCAGCCGACGCAGTCTTCGTCCTTGCGGGACTCGTGCCGGCGGCGGCCCTCGTGTCAGGCGCCGGCGCGGAGCTCCGCGTAAAGCTGGATGCGGCCGGCTTCGTCGTTACCGACCAGAGGATGGAAAGCTCCGTCGAAGGGCTTTTCGTTGCGGGCGACGTCCGCTCCACCTCGTTCCGGCAAGTCGTCATCGCCTGCGGCGAAGGCGCCGTCGCAGCCCACAGCGCCGGCGAATACGTACGGGGGCGGGCGCAATGAAGGGCGCGCGACAGGCGGGCGCCCTCTGCCTCGCCCTCTGCCTCGTCGCGCAGCTGCATCCGCAAAGCGCGCCGGCGGCATCCGGCGACGTTCAAGACAGGGCCGAGCTGTTGATGCGGGCCCTTTCAGCCGCCTATCCCAGGCTCGTCGGGCCGGCCATCCGCCTTGAGGACGACTGGGCGGTGCTCTTGCGCGGCGAGTGGTTTTACTATGCCGGCGGCAAGCTCCTCCCCGAACGGCTGCTCCAGAAGGCAAACGACTATTCCGCACAGCCATTTTATCATTATCCCGAGAAGCTTCCCCCGTGGAAGAAGCCCACCCCCGAAGAGGCTTCCAGGCTCGCTCAGGCGGTAAAGAACCGTCAAAACGGCGGCGCCGCAAACCGCAGCGTCGTCTTTTTCGACACGCTCTGGAACATCCACAACAGGGCGGAGTCGTGGGAGCAGGTAAAGACCATCAAGTTTTTGGGGAAGGAGGTGCTCGTGCACCACGCGTTGTTGGAGCCCATTTCACTCGTCGAGCAGCGGATAAACGCCCAGGCGAAGCGGAGCCCCGCCGTCGCCGCGTGGCTCAAGCAGATCAGCTCCATCGCCGCCTGGAACTGGAGGAACATCGCCGACGTCAAAACGAGGAGCAACCACGCCTACGGCACAGCCATCGACATACTCCCCAAAAACCGGCGCGGCGAGACCTACTGGCTGTGGACCGCGCAAAAAAAAGCCGCCTGGTGGGACGTTCCCTATGCGCAGCGCTACCAGCCGCCGGAGGCCGTCATAAGCATATTCGAAGATTACGGCTTCATTTGGGGCGGCAAGTGGGCATTCTACGACACCATGCACTTTGAATACCGCCCCGAAATACTCCTCTTCAACGGCATCCACGTAAAAGGCGAGTATTAG
>JAITNO010000112.1 GCA_031290405.1 Spirochaetaceae bacterium | reverse complement strand
GCGATAAAGCGCCGCACCGCCGCGTCGTTCCAGACATCCTCGTAGTGAAACATATGCTCGGCGACCAGGTGCACAACGCGGTCAATCACCCTGTTTGGAAAGCGCAGACGGAAGAGCGCGGCGCGGACAAGCTCCGCCGACGCCCGCTCGTGGTTGTAAAACGTCCAGACTCCCCGCTCGTCCAGGGCCGCCGCCGACGGCTTCCCCACATCGTGCAGCAGCGCGGCCAGGCGCACCTCCAGCCCCGCCTTCATCCGCGCCGCGTACTCAAGCGCCCGCACGCTGTGCTCGTATACGTCAAAGCGGTGACGGCCCTTCTGTTCGACGCCCACGCACGCGGCCAGCTCCGGCAGGATGAGGCGCAGCAAACCCGTGCGTTCCATCGCGTCCAGCGCCGCCGCCGGATTGTCCGAAAGGACGATCTTCTCAAGCTCGTCGCGCACCCGCTCCGCCGACACCATCGCCGTTACCCCCAGCGCGCCGGCTATCGCCCCCTCCATGCCCTCGTCAAGCGCAAAACCCAGCGTCGCGGCAAAGCGCAGAGCCCGCAGGGGACGCAGCCCGTCCTCCGCAAAACGCTCCGCCGCCTGCCCCACGCAGCGAATCAGGCGGCGCCGTATGTCCTCTGCCCCGCCAAACGGGTCCACCGGCGCCCCCGACGGCAGCTCCAGCGCCACCGCGTTCATCGTGAAGTCGCGGCGCGAAAGATCCTCCTCGACCGTCGCCGCAAAGCGCACCTCATCGGGGCGCCGCCCGTCCGCGTAGCCCGCCTCCGTCCGAAACGTCGTAACCTCCACCGCTCGCCCGCGAAAAATCACCGTTACCGTCCCGTGCTTCAGCCCCGTCTTAATCACATGGCCGAACATCGCGCACACCTCCGCCGGCAAAGCGTCGCTCGCCAAGTCCCAGTCGTGCGCCGCCGCGCCCCGCAGCATATCGCGCACCGCGCCCCCCACAAGAAACACCCGCTTCCCCCGCGCATTGAACACCCGCGCCATCTCCACAAGCAGAGGGTCGATGCGAAGCTTCACCCTTTTATCCCCGCCTTCGCGCAAAACGCCGGGCAGCACAAGCCCGTAGCGTTCCGCACCGCCACACCGGGGAGCGCGCGGTAGATGTCGCCGGGGAACACCGCGCACGCATAGGGGAAGGCCGCATTCCAGGTAATGCTCAAGTGCGCGCAGCGCAGACAATCAGGCGCGCGCGCCCCCGTCCCCCCCACACCATCATCGCCAATCACAATGTCTATCATAGAACCGCAATACTAGAGTATGATAGGCCGTCATGTCAAACAACATTTACGCGGAATGCGTCCTCTGTCCCCGTCTTTGCCGCTACGACCGACGACAAGGATACGCCAACACCATCCTCAACACCTGCCGCGAAGGAGAAACCCTCCGCCTCGCCAGCGCCGTCGTCCACCACGGCGAGGAACCGCCCGTCTGCGGCCCCGGCGGCTCAGGCGCCGTCTTCGTTACCGGATGCAGCCTCCGCTGCGCCTACTGTCAGAACGTCCAAATATCCCAGCGCCACGTCGGCGCCGCCGTCGACCGGAACGAGTTCGTCCGCATTTGCCTGGCCCTTCAGAGCCGAGGCGCCGAAAACATCAACATTGTGACCGGCAGCCATGCGGCCCCCGCCATCGCCGACGGCCTGTACGCCGCGAAAGCCGCCGGCCTCACCCTCCCTATACTCTGGAACACCTCGGCCTATGAAACCAGCATCGCCCTCAACTGCGTGCGCGACCTTGTAGACGTTTACCTCCCCGATCTTAAGATGATCGATCCCAGCGTCGCCGACAAATACATCATTCCCTGCGATTATCCCTGCAACGCCACCCGCACGATAGAGAGGATGCTCTCTCTTAGACCCGGCAACGTCATCATCCGCCACCTTGTGATGCCCAACCAGCTCGAATCGACCCGCGACGTCCTCAAGTGGTTCAATTGGAACGCGAAGGGCCGCGCGAAGTTCTCCCTGATGACCCAGTACACTCCCCCGCTCGACCTCAACTACTACACTCCCGCGCGGCGCATCACCAGGGAAGAGTATGACGCAGCACTTTCACTGCTCGAAGAGTTCGACATACAGGACGGCTACTACCAAGAATGGGAGGCTGAGAGCCCTCAGCTTCCCGACTTCACCCAAGTAAATCCTTTCCCCGGCGATCTTGCCCGGCCCGTCTGGCATTGGAGCTGCGGCTTCGTGAAAGCGGAGTAACATAGAGAGCAAAGAGCAAAGAGCAAAAAATGAAGAGCACAAGGGCCCCAACCCAGAGACGGCGGCTCATTGTCTCAAGACAACGCGGCTTTGTCTGCAGACAACAAGGCTTTGTCTTGAGACAACGAGGCGGAATTCGCTGACTTGAGCGTTCAGTCTTCAGGCGACGAAGGCGCATCGCGCCTTAAAACTTGAGCGCCTCAGGCCACTCCATAAGACTAACCGCGCCCTTCAACACAAGAGCGACAACTTCCCCCCTCAGCTTCAATATTTGCACCCCCAAGAGACCCCCCGGCTGCTTTACCCATAGCCCCCCTTCAACATCCTCCCGCGTCGCAAAGTATTCGCAGGCAAACGCCGCCGCCCCCGAACCGCAACTCGACTCATAGACGAGCGTATCAAGCGCCCTCACCCACACAAGCGGCGTTACAAGACCGCTCACCCCGTCGTGGAAGAGAACCCCAAACGCATCCGCCGCGCCAACTTCCGCCTCCGCAAGCGTTTTAAGCTCCGCGAAAACCTCCTCCCGCCGCGTCACATCGCCTGAAACAACATGGCATATCCCCTCGAACGCATAGAGCGCCGCCGGCTCCCCATTCGCGCGCACCAAGAGACGACGCCGTTGGGGAAGAGGCATCGCCGCCGAACTAAAACCCTTCGACTCCCCCCCCGACCACATACGGTTCTCTTCAATAGTGCATTCAACGACAAGCGGCGCCGCGGAGCCGCTCATCTCGACGGCAACCCTGGAGGAGCCGTGCAAACAATCCCGACACGCCACGTAAAAGCCAAACGCCCGCGCCGCATTGCCGCAAAACTCCCCACCCGCCATGTCAAGCCGCCAGAGCCCGTCCCGCCTCCGAGGCCCTCGGACAAACCCAAGCTGCTGGACGCCAAGATCCTCCCGCGCAAGCACAGCCGCCGCAAGCTCCCGACGCTCCTCCCCCGTCAAATCCTCCGCGTTCAAGACAAACGCCGTGATGTTCCCCGCCGGATTCGCCACAATCAATTTTTTGACCCGTCCCACGGCCCCTCCATTCATCGCCTTCCTTTCGCCATTCATAACAATCCTTCTCTTCGCGCACCCGCGCCGCCGCACCCGCCCCCCCATCATACCACAAAAAGGAACCTGTGGAACTTGCCGCCATGCCGGGGCGAGCATTGCCATAGTCCAAACGCTCCCAGGGCGGGGCGTTAAACCCCACCCGGAACGAAGAGAACATTTCCAGTGCGTGTTGACAGGGCCCCCGCTAAGGACGCGCCTCATAACTCATGCGCGGCAATCGCGCCCGCCCCTCATCAATCGGCGTGTCCTTAGACGCGCCCTTTAATGTGTGCACAAAGGCCCTCTTATCCTTCGCGTTGAAGAAAGCCGAGCCGGCGATAAGAACGTCCGCGCCCGCCCGACAAGCGGCGGCGGCGGTTTCTTCGTTAACGCCGCCGTCAACGGAGATTAAAAAACTCAAACCCCGCTCCTCGCGAAGCCTAACGAGCGTTGCCGTCTTTTCAAAACAAGCTTCGATGATCTTCTGTCCGCCCGCGCCGGGGTTCACCGTCATAACCAAAACAAGGTCGACAAATTGCAGCATGCAATCAATGCATGAAACCGACGTCGAAGGCACTATGCTGATGCCGCACTTCTTCCCCATGTCGCGGATCTGCTGGGCCAGGCGGTGCTGGTGCGTTACGGCTTCGGCATGAAACGTGATGCAATCCGCGCCTGCGGCCGCAAAAGCTGCAATGTGCTTTTCCGGCTCCACAATCATAAGATGAACGTCAAAGGGAAGTTTTGTGAACGCGCGCAAATCGCCGACCATCTTGGGCCCAAATGTAATAGCCGGAACAAAACGCCCGTCCATCACATCGACATGAACCCAATCCGCGCCGGACGTTTCTATTTGGCGGACAGCGTCCCCCATATTCGAAAAATCCGCGCTTAAAATTGAAGGAGCGACAATGCACATCATACTTTGTTTATGCGTCCGACAGGGCTCGAACCTGCAACAACCGGCTTCGAAGGCCGGGATTCTATCCAGTTGAACTACGGGCGCAACATACTCTCGCGAAAACCCGCCGTGGTTGCATCCCAAATGCGAACCGGACGCCTGAAAAGCGTCCTAGTCCAGGATTTCAAGGACCGTCCGCTTGCCGGATTTTGCCGTCGCGGCTTGCAGGACAATCCTGATGGCCTTCGCGATTCTGCCGTGCTTGCCAATCACCTTGCCGATGTCTGCGGTGGCAACCTTCAGCTCCAAAATAATCGATTTTTCGCCATCGACGACACTCACCTGAACGCTGCTCGGATCGTCGACAAGCGACTTCGCGATATACTCAATAAGGTCTTTTTCCATAAACCCACTCCTTTTTAGCGAAACCCCAAGAAAGCGCCGATTTAATGAACCGCACACCACGCATCGTTCGCGCGGTCGTTACATCGGCGTTCCCTTACGCTTCCGCAGATTTGCCAACAGTTAAACCCTTCTTATTGAAAATTCTCCGAACCGTGTCGCTCGGCTCGGCGCCTTTATTCAGCCAAGCCTTTGCTTTTTCCACGTCGAAAGAAATCTGTTTCCCTTCAACCTCAATAGGATGATAAAAACCCAACTCTTCGATGGTCCTGCCGTCTCTAGGCTCGCGCCTATCCATAACAACAATCCGGTAAAACGGCCTTTTTTTCGTACCGAATCTTTTCAATCTAATTCTTGCGCTCATAAATCCTCCTGATACGCTAAAACTCATCTTAAACGACAAACGCCCAAAGCGTCAATGCTTGGAGGTGGCGAGAGTTGAACTCGCGTCCTAATACGCGGCGCGCAGGCGTCTACAGGTTTAGCTGTGCATTGCATTGTCGGGACAGACTTGGCTGCACAGCGTGCGGCCCGTCCGTATTTCGGGAAATCTTGTCGCGCAGCGTCCGAAAGCCGCCGCGCAACCAGCCTTGATTGCAACGCGGAAGTCGTCCCTCAAGGCGGCGGGACGGTTCCACGCAGTTATGCCGCTAAGGCGTAGCTGTAATTGTCGTTTCTGGCAATTATAAGTTTTGTCGAATGTTAGGAGATCGACGCTCCACCTGCAACCTGCACCCCGAACCGTACCAGTCGAAACCGGTGCACCCCCTGATACACATCGTTTGAACAGCATCGGGGGAAATTGCGGTTTTGTCAAGCCCTGCCCAAACCAAGAGCAGGGCGCCTCACAGCGGGGGGGCTCCCCCTCCCCCCTTGTCTGCGCTATGATGGGCTCCATCATGAAGAAGTTTATTTTTGTGTCAGGCGGCGTGTGCTCGAGTTTGGGGAAGGGTGTGGCGGCTTCGTCGCTGGGGGCGTTGCTTGAGGGGCGCGGCCTCAACGTCCGCATGGTGAAGTGCGACCCGTACATCAACGTTGACGCGGGGACGATGAACCCTTACCAACACGGCGAAGTGTATGTGACGGACGACGGGGCGGAGACGGACCTTGACCTGGGGAACTACGCGCGCTTTACGAAGAGCGCCCTCTCTCGCGCGTCTTCCATTACAACGGGGCAGATATACGAAAGCGTCATCCGCAAGGAGCGCGAGGGGCTTTTCCTGGGGCAGACGATTCAGGTGATTCCTCATATTACCGACGAGATTAAGCGGCGCATTATGGCGGTGGCGGAGGAGGACGCCGACACGGATGTGGCGATTGTCGAGATTGGGGGGACGGTGGGCGACATCGAGTCGATTCCCTTCCTCGAGGCGGCCCGGCAGATGATCAATGAGCAGGGGAGGGCGAACGCGCTTTCCGTTCACTTGACGCTGATTCCCGAAGTCGCTCAGTGCGAGCTCAAGACGAAGCCGACTCAGCATTCGGTCAAGGCGATGCAGGAGCAGGGAATTCAGCCGGACCTCCTCATCTGCCGCGCGCCGGTGATGCTGGACCGGGCGACGCGGGAAAAGATTTCGAGTTTTACCAACGTCGAGCTGAGGGCGGTCTTCGTTTCGTTCGACGTGAAGACGACGACGTACGAGCTGCCGTTGATTTTTGCCGAACAGGGCCTCGATCAGGTGGCCCTTGAGAAGATGGGCGTCGCCATCAGGCACACGGACCTGGAGCCTTGGCGGCTGATGATGAGGCAGTTCCACGGCAGGCGGGGTGTGGCGCGCATCGGCATCGTAGGCAAGTACATGGGGCTCCACGACGCCTACAAGTCCGTCTACGAGGCCTTGTTCCACGCCTCCCTCGCCTGCGGCGTCGAGGTGGAGTTGGTCAAGGTCGACTCGGCGTTGCTGGAGGCGGCCGGCGACGGAGAGGCCGTTCTGGGGCCGGCCGGCTCTCACCCCGTCGACGGGATCCTCGTGCCCGGCGGCTTCGGCGACCGGGGCATAGGCGGCATGGTCAAGGCCGTCGCCTGGGCGCGCGTCGCGGGCGTTCCCTGCTTTGGGATCTGCCTGGGGATGCAGGTAATGGTAATCGAGTGGGCGCGCAATGTGCTCCTCTGGGCTGACGCGGATTCGACGGAGTTTAACGAGCGGACGGCGCGTCCCGTCGTCAGTCTGCTGGCCGACCAGGCGGAGGCGATGAGGGCGGGGATGTACGGGGCGACGATGCGTCTGGGGAAGAGCGAGTCGGTCGCGCGCGAGGGGGGAAAGCTCCACAGCGCTTACGGCCAGAGGCGCGTGTGGGAGCGCCACCGCCACCGCTATGAGTTTGCCAACCGCTATCGGGAGGAGATGACTGCTTCGGGGCTTATTCTGGGGGCCTTTACGGCGGACGGCAGTTTGGTGGAATGCGTGGAGTGGCCGGACCATCCTTGGGGAGTCGGCGTGCAGTTCCACCCGGAGTTCGGCTCCAAGCCGATTGCTCCGCACCCGCTGTTCACGGCGTTTGTGGCTGCGGTGAAGGCGCGGGGCTAGGCTGGGGGCGCCCCGC
>JAITNO010000093.1 GCA_031290405.1 Spirochaetaceae bacterium | reverse complement strand
GGCCGCCTCCAGCGGCAACGGCGACTCCGACGGCGGCGGCGTATATGTTCTTAGTGGCAGCGCATTCACGATGAACGGAGGAGCTATCAGCGGCAATACGGCCTCCAACGGCGGCGGCGTGGCTGTTAATAGCGACAGGTATACCAGCGGCACATTCACGATGAGGGGCGGAACCGTCTACGGCAGCGGAGCGGGAGGCGGGCTGGCAAACACAGCCCCCTACGGCGCATCTTTGTATAACAGCGGCACAGCCACATACGGCAACGGCAGCAATATTA
This sequence comes from Spirochaetaceae bacterium, assembly GCA_031290405.1. GTDB lineage: Bacteria > Spirochaetota > Spirochaetia > Treponematales > Breznakiellaceae > JAITXS01. Next base: position 9,246 of record JAITNO010000093.1, on the reverse strand, counting down.
TCGCAAGCGGCAACGCCACCGATGCAACGCTTGCCGGGCATAATTAGCCGAGAGGGGCGGTAAGCAGGCGGCTCCCCGCACGGGGGGCCGCTTTTTTTGTGGGGGAGGCCTAATGCCCCCAGTCGGAGGCGTGCGGGGGCGCAGAGGCGCGTGGAGGAGGGGGCTCCCCCCTCCTCCTTTTTAATGCTATGCTCGTGCGTGTGAAGGTGAGCATGAAAGCGATTGAATTGGAAAAGGCGTTCGACCCTAAGGGGTTTGAGGACAGGATTTACGGGCTTTGGGTGGAGCGTGGGGCGTTTGCGCCTGCGGCGAGCGCCGGCGCGCCGTTTGTGGTGGCGCTGCCGCCGCCGAATGTGACGGGGGTTCTCCATATTGGGCACGCGTTGAACGTGAGTTTGCAGGATAGTATCGTGCGTTTCCAGCGTATGCGCGGCAGGCCGGCGCTCTGGGTGCCGGGGACCGACCATGCGGGGATTGCGACGCAGAATGTGGTGGAGCGGGTCTTGCGCGCGCGCGGCGTGTCGCGCCGTGAGCTGGGGCGCGAGGGGTTTGTCGCCGAGGCGTGGCGGGTGAAGGGGGAGCATCATGCGCTTATCTCGAACCAGATTCGCAAGATGGGGGCGAGCGTGGACTGGTCGCGGGAGCGTTTTACGCTTGACGCGGGGCTTTCGCGCGCGGTGCGTGAGGTGTTTGTGTCGCTTTTCGAGCGTGGGCTGGTCTATCGGGGCGAATACCTCGTGAATTGGTGCTCGTCGTGCGGCACGGCGTTGGCGGACGACGAGGTTGTGCACGCGGAGATGGCGGGGAAGATGTATTTTATCCGCTATCCTCTCGTCGATGGCGGCGGCTTTGTCGAGGTTGCGACGACGCGGCCCGAGACGATGCTGGGCGACGCGGCGCTGGCGGTGCATGGGGAGGATGAGCGCTATCGGCATCTGGTGGGTTCTCTGGTAAGGCTGCCGCTTACGGAGCGGGTGATTCCGATTGTGGCGGACGCTTATGTGGACCGGGCGTTTGGGACGGGTGTGGTCAAGATCACGCCGGCGCATGATGTGAACGACTGGGAGCTGGGCAAGCGGCACGGGCTTCCCGTGCTGAACATTCTAACGGAGGGCGGGACGCTGAACGAGAATGCGCCGGAGCGCTTTCGCGGGATGCCGGTGGCCGAGGCGCGCGCGGCGGTGGTCGCGGAGCTTGAGGCCGGCGGCTTTTTGATTCGGGAGGAGGCGATACGCCATTCGGTGGGGCGCTGCTACCGCTGCGACACGGTTGTCGAGCCGTTCCTCTCGGAACAATGGTTTGTCAGGATGAAGCCGCTTGCCGAGAAGGCTCTTGCGTGTTGGCGGCGGGGGGAAGTGGTTTTTCACCCTAAGAAGTGGGAGAACACGTTCCGGCGCTGGCTGGAGGGTATCCGCGACTGGTGCATTTCGCGCCAGCTCTGGTGGGGGCACCGCATTCCGGCCTGGACCTGCACGGCCTGCGGCAAGGTGTCGGTCTCGCGCGAGGATATTGCCTGCTGCCCCCAGTGCGGCGGGGCGGTTTGCCAGGACGAGGATGTGCTTGACACATGGTTCTCGAGCTGGCTCTGGCCGTTCTCCACGCTGGGCTGGCCGGAGGGGGGGGAAGGTGAAGCGGGGGGGGCGACGGATGCTGAACGCGACAAGGCCATTCTGACCGGTGAGCCTGTTGCGAAGGTCTTTTCAAAGGATCTTCCGATTCAGAATGGAAAGATACGAGACACGGCCCTCAATTGGATAAAGCGCAATCCCTTGGGGCCTGCACATACTGAAATCGGCGTCGTTCAAATATCGAACAACTCGATAAAAGACAGCTTCAGCAAGGCGCATTTCGTCTATCCGAACAAGCTGTATGTGCTGCCGGCCCTCAAGACGGCGTTGGAAAAGGGCGCGTATCTGGGGGCGATTCCCAATTTCGAGGGCAAAGCCGAAATGAATCACTATTTTGCCGCGCCGGTCGAGCTGGACGGACAGAGAAAGCTCATCTTTGTCAGGGTTATCAACAAGAACTCCCGGCAACTGAACGTATTCTATCTGCACCAGGTCTATGTGGAAGGGGAAATAAAAAAGGTGGGAAGCGTACAGACCGCGGCGGCTCTTTTGAAGCGGCACATCGGAAGCTTCCCATCTCTTAACAAGAGCTTAATCCATGATGCGCTTTTTGTCAAGCCCCCGTCAGCCGCAAGCGACTTCGAGCGCTTCTACCCAACCAGCGCGCTCATCACGGCTTACGACATCATCTTCTTTTGGGTTTCGCGGATGATCATGGCGGGGCTGGAGTTTACCGGAAAAGCACCCTTCCACGACGTCTACATTCACGGGCTCGTCCGCGACAAGCAGGGGCGCAAGATGAGCAAGAGCCTGGGGAACGGCATCGACCCACTGGAGCTGGTCGAGGAATACGGGGCCGACGCGCTCAAGTTTACGCTCTCCTTCCTCTGCGCCCAGGGCCAGGACATACTTATCGACAAAGAGAGCTTTAAGCTGGGCTCGAAGTTCGCCAACAAGGTCTGGAACGCCAGCCGCTACATCCTGATGAACCTTGAGGGCCGCACCCTCGTCGAAGACCCGCCGCTGTTGCCGATTGACCGGTGGATGCGCTCGCGGCTTGCCGGCGCGGCAAAGACCATCGCGGCGGCGTTTGAACAATACCGCTTCAACGAGGCGGCGGCGGCGGCCCATGAGTTCTTCTGGAACGACTTCTGCGACTGGTACGTCGAGGCGACGAAGCTTTCAACAAAGGCAGGCGACGATGCCGAGAAGGACCGCGCGGTAAGCGTCCTCCTGGACGCGCTGGCCGAAAGCTTAAAGCTGCTCCACCCGCTCCTCCCCTTCGTTACCGAGGAGATTTACGGGAAGCTGCCCGATGGGGTAAAGAGAGAAGGGGAAGAGCTGCTGATTGTCGCGCGCTTCCCGCAGGGGCACGAGGCGCTCCGGGACGAAAAGAACGAGGCGGACTTCGCGTTTCTGCAAGAGATAGTCCGCGCGGTTCGCACGCTCCGCAGCGAGTGCACGGTCCCCCCCGAAAAGCGGCTCCGCGTCCGGCTTGCCCTGACGTCTGACAAAAAGGCGTTCATCGCCGAGAACCGGCCCCTGATGCTCTTGCTCGCCGGCTTAAGACAGTTGGATATCGACGGCCCCGCGTCCGGACAGCACGGGGCGATAGGCCTCGCTGGGGACGGCTTCGAGGCGTTCGTCTTCATCGCAGAGGCCGTCGACGTAAAGCTCCTCAAAAGCCGCTGGCAAAAGGAGCTGGAAAAGGACGTGAAGTTCGCCGCGGGCCTTGAGGCAAAGCTTGCCAACGAAAGCTTTGTCAAAAACGCGCCCGCCGAGCTCGTCGAAGGCGAAAAGGAAAAGCTCGAGCGCGCCCGCAGCAGGTGCGCCAAGCTTTCTTCTTACATTGAATCTTGTGCGTCGGAGCAATAGCGGATGGGCATGGATAAAAATGAATTGGTGGAACGCTTGTACCGCGGGCAGCGGGACAAGGTTTTCCGGTACCTGTATAAAAAGCTCAACTCACGGGAAGAGGCTGAGGACATGACGGCCAATGTTTTTGTGGAGGTCTCCCGCTCGGCGGATAAGTTCGATCCGGCAAAGGCCGCCGAATCCACCTGGCTCTTTTCGATTTGCCGGAACCTGCTGAACCGACGGCTGCGCGATTATTACACGCACAAACGGATCTATGACGCGAACCTCTGCCCCCGCGAAGAGGACGCCTGCCAGGCCGACGACATCGACGACTTTATCCAACGCGACTGCCTCTTCGACGCGCTGGCGCTGTTGCCGGAGACCCAACGGGACATCATCATCCTGCGCTATTACAAGGGCCTCAGCCCCGCCGAGATTGCCGAGCGCCTGGGGCTTAGCTATAGCAACGTCTGCGTCAGGACGAACCGCGCCCTGGCGAAATTGCGCGAGGCGTTGGCCTAGTGCGCCCCGATTCAGCGTCGCCGCGAACAAGACAGCAAGCCCCGATACTCCGCCAAACCCCGCGTGCTCCTCCTGGACGAGGCGACCTCCGCATTGGATAACATCACCCAAAAGCAGGTGTCCGACGCGCTGGGCCGCCTCAAATGCACCCGCCTCGTCATAGCCCACCGCCTCAGCGCCATCGCCAGTGCGACCGTATGCTCGCCATTGAAGGCCGCATCGCCGAAGACGGCTCCTACGCCGCGCTGATCGTACCAGGCGGCCTTTGCCTGGTCGAGCGCCAGCGGCTTTATGCCGCCACGGGGGTAGTCGTCGAAGGAGTTAATCAGCGCAAGCAACAAGCAAATGCGGGTATGTGTATCAGAATGCCCGCGCAAGGTCGGAATCGGGGTGGTTGCCGCAGCGGCGGTAATCATCAAAATCAATTTCCATGTTGTATTTCCGCCGTATCGCTTGCAAGCCTACGGAAAGCCGCACATAGTATTCAAGCGAGGCGTTCTTTTCGGCGGCGTAAGGCGAACCGGAACGGGGAATCCAGACCATATTCACCGTGCTTACCCCTTCTCCTGCAAGCTCGTCCGCTTCGCCGAGTACCGCCTCCAACGCCTCGTCTTCGCTCTGAAAGGGCGTACTTCGGACGAGTTCAACGCCAGAGACAATACCGGTATTGACGCGGTTTTTGCCGAAGATCTCCACCGCGTCGATGAGGCGTTTTTTCCATTCTTTGTAGCCAATCCATTCGGCCTTGCCCGGGCAGATTACCTCAAACAGTTTTTCGTTGAGCACCTCAATATCCATGGTAACGCTGCTAATCCCCGTTTCATCATAGAGGCGTTTTAGCTGGGCCTTGGGCAGCGCCGTGCAGAGAAGCTGGGAGGGGAATTTTTTTGTGGTAAAATTGTCGCCTATCGCCTGCAACGTTTCGATATACAGATCAACCTCGCTGTCGAAAGGTTTGTTGCCGCGAAAGTCCGAGCCTGAGGTAAGGAAGACGGCGGTAAAACGCCCTTTCTCCTTTAAGGCCTCGGCAATAGTCTCGCGCACATCCTCCGGGTCAAGCCGCGTGGGCATCTCGACTTCGCTGCGCTGTTGTTTGAGGTTGTTCACAATGTCGCAGAATTTACAGCCGCCTCCGTTTGTCCAAAAATGACAGTAGCGGTTCGGCGTAACATAGAGACGCTGCGGGCGGGCGGCGGCGACATTCTGCATCAGGGCGCCCTTTGAAGTCCGCTTCCCGTAATAATCCGGCTTATCCCAATAGAATACTTCTTCGATAGGCTGTCCCTTATCAAATAGCGTCAGTTTCCCGTCAATAAGGTCAACGATATACGGGTTGGATTCCAGCGGGGTCGGCGTCGTCAAAACCGATGTCCCGTCCCGCAGGACGAAGGCTTCGGGACGCGCCGTCAGTTTGCCGTCGCGGGTGCCAAAAATATGGGTGCCGCCCGTTTGATGCTTTTCGATGTCCACCGCGCCAAGGGCGTTTTCCGTATAGTATACGCCGCGCCGGTGTATATCGATTTTTAAGAGAATGAGCCGGGGAAACCCGGGATACTTCGCGGCAACTTCCTCAAAATTTAACGTGCTGAACCGCTCCATCACTGCGCCTCCTTTTTTGCAATTCTGTCCAAATGTAAAAAATAGGGACGCGATTCCAATTCCTCCGTCATCCTCTGCTGTAATGTTTCATCAATTATTTGCAGCGGTTTTAGAATCCACACGGTCGAAAGATCGAAATCGGTTTTCCGTTGGACTTCCTCGTAGTGGACTTGAAAAATTTTCCCGCTTACAATTGCCCTTACGGGAAGCGCCGTTACCGCGTAACTTTTTTTCTCAGGGGTCAGAATCAGTATACGCACTTTTTTATTAAACCAAAGGCTCCTTGTCAGATAACGGTTGGTGCGTGATGATTCAAGATATTCCGTATATATAATATTATCACCATCACTGTGTAATGATTCTTTTACAACAGGATGAGGGATGCCCTCATCATCGGTGGTAACAAGAATTTTAATGTTTTTCTCGTCATCCAGCAATTTGATTTTTGAAATAGCTAAAATTTCATTCCCCATTTTTCTACCGTCCTTGTTTCGATAAATTTAAATATAATGCCTTCGACGAGTACGCCGATGATGATAACCATTAAAAGCCCCGCAAACACAAGATGTATATTAAGCTGATTTTTATTCTCGTATATAAACCAACCAAGCCCGCCTGAGCCTGAGCTTACGCCAAAAACCAGTTCCGCCGCGATGAGCGTTCTCCAGGAAAATGCCCAGCCGACCTTCAAACCGGTTAGAATATGGGGAAAAGCGGCAGGAATCAGTATTTTAAACACAAACGGCAAGCCCTGTAACTCATAATTTTTTCCAACCATCCTCAGGGTATTGCTCACGCTCATAAATCCCGAATAGACGTTAAGCGCGACAGGCCAGGTAACGGCATGAACAATAACAAACATGATGCTGGGGTATCCAAGACCGAACCAGAGCAGCGCCAGAGGCAGGAGGGCGATGGCGGGAAGCGGGTTGAACATTGCCGTTAAAATCTCAAGCAGGTCTGTTCCTATTCTTGTTGTGATTGCGAATATTGTTAATAGTCCCGCTGCGATAACACCGCCGGCATACGCGAATAATATTACCTGTAACGATACGGCTGTCCGTATAAGAATTTCGCCGCTTTGAATAACGCTCCCGAAACCTTTTATCGTTGATGTAAACGTTGGCGCCATCAGTTGGTTGTTCAGCAGCACGGTATAAAGCTGCCAGCATAAAATCAACAGAACAATCAAACCGGCTTTTCGGACTGCTGGAATGTTATAGAGTTTTTCATACCATGAAAGCTCAATTTTAATTTTTTCAGATGACATAATCGAGCCTGTCCTTAAAAAGAATTCTGGTGATTTTATCCTTGAGTTCGGCATAGTGAGGATATTCCAGGGAACTAATTTTTGACCAGTCAACCGTCAACCGGTCGACAACCCTGCCCGGATGCGGCGAAAGGAGTACGATGCCCGTTCCTAGAAGCATCGCCTCGTCTATCGAGTGGGTAACAAAGACAAGGGTGAATTTTGTTTCGGCCCACAGTTCAAGCAGTTCTTCCTGCATCTGCTGGCGGGTGAGCGCGTCAAGTGAAGCGAAGGGTTCGTCCATCAGAATGATCTTTGAACGTATGGCAAGACAGCGGGCAATGGCGACTCGCTGCTTCATGCCGCCGGAAAGCGCGTGCGGATACGAATCTTCATTTGTATCCAGATTTACTTTTTTGAGGAGTATGCGGGCATCTTTAAGCGCCTCCTCCCGCCGCGTTTTCCGGGTCTCTCGTATCGCAAAAACAATGTTTTCGAGGACGGTTTTCCAGGGAAAAAGCTGGTCGAATTCCTGAAAAACAATGGCTCTGTCACAGCCGGGGCGTTCAATCCGTTTGCCGTTGAGCATGATTGAACCGCCTGCGGGTTTGATAAAGCCGCCTATTGCCTTGAGTATGGTCGACTTACCGCAGCCGGAAGGCCCAAGCAGTACAAGCCTGTCAGATTCAGCGGCCGTAAAACTCACGTTTTCGGTCGCCGTTACCAGATACTGGCCGGTCTTATACCGCATGGTTAGATCCTTCACATCCAAAAAAGGATCCACCTATTTGACCTCGAAAATTTTTGGGAAGAAGAGGTCTTTTTCCGTGGGCTTACTGGAAATTGTTTTCACGTCAAAGAGAAAATCGCTGTAATAGGTTACGTTAAGCGGCTTTGGCGAAAAAGTAATGTCAGGCTGGTTGATGATTTTTTCGATTAAATCGGCGCCCTCTTTTGATTTTGTCACTTCAATATAGAGGAGTGCGGCATCTCTCTTGTGCGCGGCTATCCACTCGTCCGCCTCTTGCAAGGACTTGATGATCGCATCGACAAGGCGGGGATTGGCGTTGTAAAATTTTTCACTTGTGGTGATAAGATTTGTCGTGTGGGGGCCGCCAAACACATCAAACGAGGTAAAAACCTTATGTATTCCGGCTGCCTGCTGTTCGAGGGTTGCATAGGGCTCGTTGGTAAAGTGCGCGGTAACCTCGGATTTACCCGAAGTGAGGGCGATGAGGGCGTCCGGGTGGGCGAGCGCGACCGTCCACGGGTCAATCCGCGCATAATTCTCCTTGCCGAAGGCCTTTGCCGCCGCAATCTGCAAGGTCAGCGCCTGAATCGAAACCTTGACCGAGGGAACGGCGATTTTATCCTTTGCCGTAAAATCGGTTATGCTCTTAACGTTGGGGTTGGAACTGTTCAAGATGAGCGGCGAACGGTCGAGCGTGGCCAGAATTTTAGCCGCGCCTTTTGTCTTGTCCCATAGAATGACCGCCGGAGCCACGCCGCCCGAAATGAGGTCCACGTTGCCGGAGAGGAGGGCGTCGTTTGCGGTTGCTCCCCCGCCAAAAGTGAGCCATTCAACGGCAACATCGCCAAGACCGGCCGCCTTCGCGTTCTTTTCGATGAGCTTTTGCCCTTCCAGTACGATGAGGGGCAGATAGTTTACCCCGTACTGCTTGCTTATCCGCAGCGTTTTTTGTTCCGCTGCCCCGTCCGGGCGTCCTGCCGCGTTTGCGCTGATTGCTCCCGCCGCCAAAAGTACGGCGCCTAGCGCCAACGACATTGTGACGCGTCCTAAATTTTGTCTTCTTTCCATAGATGACTCCTTATAAATTTTCCTACTGTTCATAGGTATTTAATAGATATATTCGTAATTGCTTTTTTTGTCAATAGTGGGAAACGATGCCCTGTCAAGCCAAAGTGGAAGCGTCGCATATCTTGCCTAAGTGGAAATGTCGCATTCGGTCATGCCGTTTCGGCGGGATGAGCCTCCTTGCATTTGGGTTGAATCTCTGTAATCTTCTGTTTCTTCCATTGTTCTGCCCCGCGTCAGTTCTTTTGTCCCCATCGCCGGTTTTCTTGCCATCGGTTTGCCTTAACGAGATTCCTCCCTTATGCGACGTTTCCATCTTGGCGTCAATGCGATGTTGTCGTCTTGACGCAACATAATCTTGTGCCGATGGTCGACTCCAGCGTTTCCGTTGTCGACTCCAGCGTTTCCGTTGTCGACTCCAGCGTTTCTGTTGTCGACTCCAGCGTTTCTGTTGTCGACTCCAGCGTTTCTGTTGTCGACTCCAGCGTTTCTGTTGTCGACTCCAGCGTTTCTGTTGTCGACTCCAGCTTTTCCGTTGTCGACGATCGAGAAAAAATTGTCGACTTCGGTTCCGCTGGAATCGGCCCCCTCTTAGCTGGGATCGGCGCTCTCTCCGTGGGGATCGGCCCTCTCTC
>JAITNO010000079.1 GCA_031290405.1 Spirochaetaceae bacterium | reverse complement strand
CCCCCACGCCGCGAACAGCGGCGCAAATTTACAGACCCAATGCAACGGGACTGTCGCGGGGAACTTACACGTTGAAGTGCGCTACCCGCGCAAGGGCGGCGGATTGGGCGAACAAAGTCCCCGATGTGCCGTACCCGCCCCCGCTGGGGGGCCGCGAGCCCCCCAGACCCCCCACTCAACCAACGACCCAAATCAGGAGAAAGCAGCCAACAAACACAAAGCATACCGCACAGGGCGCAGCGCCGCAGGCCGCTGCAAAAACCTTAGCGTACTTTTTGAAAATGAGGACGTGCTCATCATCAACAAAGACTCAGGCGACATTGTGCATGGGGAGGGCAGCCTTGACGAGGCCGTGGGCCGCTACCTTGCGGGCAAAATCCACCCCTCGCTTTCGTTCAAGCCAGGCCCCGCGCACCGGCTCGACAGAAACACCAGCGGCGTCATCCTCTTTTCCAAGAGTCTTTCGGGCGCGCAATACCTCAGCGCAGGCTTGCGGGAAGGCCTCTTTCGCAAAACGTACGTCGCCATCGTCCACGGAAGCCTTGGCGAGGGGGAAGCGTTTTGGGAAGACGCCCTCCAGAGGGACCCCGACGCCCAAAAAACCCGCGTCGCCGGCGCGGACGCCCGTGGCGCCAAGCCCGCGCGGACAAAAATCACCCCGCTTGCGCGGACGGACGCCCTCACCCTCGTCCAAGCCGAAATAGAGACCGGTCGCACCCACCAGATACGCGCCCAAGCCGCCGCCCACGGACATCCCCTCCTCAACGACAACAAGTACAACGCCGTCGAGGCGCAAAACGCCGCCGCGTTTTTCCTCCATAGCCTGAACATCGAATTCCCCGCCGACAACCCCCTCCATCTGCCCGAAAAGATACGCGCGCCCCTCCCCACCGCGTTTCAAAACGCAGTCGCGCAACTTTTCCCCGCCGTTTAAGAACACTTTCGCGCCGACGCTGAACACTTTCGCGCCGACGCTGAACACTTTCGCGCCGACGCTGAACTCTTCAACGCCGGCGCTCAACTCTTATGAGTCGACGCGGAAGGTTTCAGTGTCGACACGGAAGGCTTCTACGTCGACACGGAAGGTTTCTACGTCGACACGGAAGGTTTCTACGTCGACACGGAAGGTTTCTACGTCGACACGGAACTTGTCTGAGTCGACACGGAAGGTTTCTACGTCGACACGGAAGGTTTCTACGTCGACACAGAAGGTTTCTACGTCGACACGGAAGGTTTCTACGTCGACACGGAAGGTTTCAGTGTCGACACGGAAGGTTTCTACGTCGACACGGAACTTGTCTGAGTCGACTTGGAAGTCTTCTTAGGCGCCCTTAAAAGCTTCCTCGTCAGCAAGGCTGACGGACAAGTGGGGAGTCTGGGGGGCAACCCCCCCCCAGAGACGACGAATGAGGTTTAGGGCGCGGAGAAACGAGCCTCGCGAGGAGGGCGGCTCCCCCCTCCTCCCCTCTTTACTAAAACAAAGCCGAAAGCTGGGGAGGGCGGCCCGCGGACAAAAAGCCTATCGCTTGGGGCTTAGCGCCGTAGGCCGCAAAAAGAGCCTGTGGCTCTATTTATTGCCAAAAATGGTGAAGGTGAAGCCCGTGTTGAAGATGAATTTGGCGAGGGCGGGGGCGAGGCCGTCGAGGGGGATGCCTCCCTTCACGAACCAGCGCGCGTAGAGGCCGAGTTCGAGCGAAAAGCCGAGGTCCGCGTTAAAATAGTCGGCGAACGTTTCCCGTGCGGCGCCGCCGCCGGAGAGGCTTATGGCTTGACGGAGCCAGCCGCCGCCTATGGAGACCCGAAATGGGCTGCTCTTGGAGAAAAATTCGAGCTCCGCGCCGACTTTGGTGAGCGCGGCGCGCGCTTTGACGCCGGCTGCCTTCGTCTCGACGTACTCTTTTTGAAAATAGGTGATGGTGATGAGGATGTACGGCAGCCAGAAGCCGCCAAAAACGGACAGGTACGGGCGGCTCGACCGGCCCTCTTCGCTCATGTCGCCCCAAAAGTCGGCTACGAAGTCGGTTCCGACAAAGAAATAGCCGGGGTATTCGAGTTTGAAGCAGCCGAGCAGGCCGGTGTCCCAGGAGCTCATCTTTTCGTAGGAGAAGTCGCCGGAGGCGTAGTCGTGCATCCCGATTTGCACGCCGAGCCCGGCGTGAACGGCGCCAAAGATGAGGCCGAACATTCCGCTAAAGGAGCTTTGCCAAAAGGGGTCCTGCCGATACGTTACGTCGAATAGAAAGTTGCGGCCTATTTCGCCGTTTATTCTGGCGCTCCAGGCGGGCCGCAGCTCAAAGGCGCCGGACTTTAGGTTGTAATTCCCGTCGAGCTTCTGCGTGTCCACGGCGAGGTTGTCCAGGCCGCCGCCTATGGTTACGTCTATGGGCTGGGCGTGGAGGAGGGGCTGGAGGGCTATGGCGGCAAAGACGAACGCCGACAGGAGGATGCGTGTTTTCATGCGCGCGGCCTCGCGTCTTTGGCCTCGCGCAGCTCCACGCGGCGGAGTTTTTTGAACGTTAGGACGAGGGCTATGGTGAGCGGGACAAGGGAGCCTATCCAGGCGAGGGGGCTTGCGAAACAGAGGCCGACGTAGCCGAAGAATTGCGTCAGGAAGAAGGCGGCGAAGGTCCGCATTATCAGTTCTATGACGCCGGAGATGGTGGGCGCGGCGGCGTTGCCCGTTCCCTGCATCAGCTGTCTGAAGACGAAGAGCAAGGCGAGGATGATGTAAAAGCTGCTTTGGACGATGAGGTAGGTGTGGGCAAGTTCGACGGCGCCTGAGTTCTTTTTTAGGAAGACGCCGGCGATGCCGCCGCCGAACAGGATGAAGAACGCGCCCATGACGATGCTGATTGCGGACACGATGATTGCGGTGTGCAGCGCCCCCGTGCGGAGCCTGGCGTATTTTCCGGCGCCGTAGTTTTGCGCGGAGAAGGTGGTCATCGCCTGCCCAAACGAGCCCAGCGTCAGCACGGTGAATTGGTCGATGCGCTGCCCTATGTTGAACGCGGCGACGGCTTCGTAGCCCAAGCCGTTGAGCACGAAGGTAACGGCTATCGTCCCGATGGCGATGACGCTCCACTGAAAGCCGACGGGCAGCGCGACCCTGATGTGCGTCCAGCATTCTTTAAGGGTGATGCGGAAGTCGGCGCGCCGAAAGCTTAACACGGGGAGTCTTTTTATGATGACCGGTATGCAGGCGAGCGCGGAGAGCGCTTGGGCCAGCACGGTGGCTATCCCCGCGCCTACGACGCCGGCATGGAAGCAGAGGATGAACACGTAATCAAAGACGATGTTGAGGACGCAGGCGGCTATCAGTATATAGAGGGGCGTCCGGCTGTCTCCGACGGCCCTCATCATGTTTGAAAAGAGGTTGAAGAACATACAGGCGGGCATTCCCCAGAGCAGCGCCTGGAAATAGCGATACGCGTCGTCGAATATTTCTTCTGGCGTGTTAAGGAGGAACAGCAGTTCTTTCAAGGTCGATATGCTTACCGCCATGACGATTGCCGTTACGCCCAGGCAGAGCACGATGGAGGCGGCGAAACTCCGGCGGACGCCGGTTTCGTCGGCGGCGCCGAAACGCTGCGCGGCAACGATTGCCGCGCCGGATGTTGCGCCGATTAAAAAGCCCAAGATTAAAAACTGAAGGCTGCCCGTTCCGGTTACCGCGGCGAGCGCCTTGATGCCGATTTGACGGCTTACGACGAAGGCGTCGGCCATCGTGTAGACCTGTTGAAACACGTTGCCGATGATAAGCGGTATGGCGAATGCGAGGATTGCCAACCCCGGCCGCCCGGAGGTGAGGTTTTTAGTCATGAAGCCGCTCGACCTTCATTCAAAGGGCCTTCATTCGAAGGCCTTGTCGAGCTCGCTCTGCGCGTTCGCCGCCTGTTGTCTTGCGGCGTCAAGCGCCGCAGAGCCTGAGCCGGCGGCGGCAGGCGCCGCCGGCGCCACTGCGGCGCTCACCGCGTCGATCTTTTGCTTGTACGCGCTTACTTCGGAGCGCAGGGCGCCTATCGTCTGTTGATTCGACGCGATGGTCTGCTGGAACGACGCCGCCTGCGATTTAAGCTCGGCAAACGCGCTGTCCCGCGCCGCGACCGCTTGGTCCTTCTGGGCGTTCTGGCTGCTTAACGCGTCAATCGTCTTCCGCGACGCCGCTTGCGCGCTGCTCAGTTCCGCCTCGAGCGCGGCGGCGCGCGTCTCGGCGGCTTCCTTGTCGCTCAGGGCGTCCTGGGCGATCTTTGCGGCCGCGTTCATCTCTTCGGTCACCCTGCCGGCGCGCATCGACTCGTCGATCATGTACGACATGGCGTCGATTGTCGCAAGGTTTATCTCCCTTCGCTCTTCAATCTGCCTTACGTCGCGGAAGGAGGGGGTGTTTACAAAATCGCGCATCGATTCCATCGCGTCCCGCGCCTGCGCCAGCTTTCCCTCGCGGAAGTAGTCGTTTACCGCGCTGTAGAACCCGCTCATCTGCCATTCAAAGAGGGTGGCGCGTTCCAAGTTTGAATTCAGCTTGTCGATTTCCGCCCGCGCCGCGTCAAACTCCGTCCGCATCTCTTCGAGCAGCTTCCCCTCGGCGGAATTGAGCTGCCCCTTGTCCGTCCTGATGATCGCATCGTTTTGTTTATAGAAGGTCCACAATAAGAACAAGCCGCCGGCCAGCGCAACAAGCGCCGCCGCGTTGATCGCCACGGGAAGCATAAGGCCGCGCTTCTTTGCCGCAACCCTTACAGGCGCGCTCGTGATGCGGTTCCTGCCCGCAATGGCGTCAAGGTTCGCAATAATCTCTTCCTGTTCCTCCGCGCCGATGCCCGCCGTCGCGTCAATCACAATGTCAAGATTCTCCGCGGCGCTCAGTTCGAGGCCCTTGCCGTCCGGCGCAATGTCCGTCGTCGTCTTTGTCGCATACACTTTCATATTCATCGTCGTCTCCTTTTACGCATCCTTATCCGTATCTTTATCTTTGTTAAGCTCTATCTTTTTTACCGCCTTGGGGGAAAGCCGCACACCCGCCGCCTTAATTCCCTTGACGATAAACCGCTGCGCCTTAAACTCTTCTTTTAACACCTTCAAGCGCGGCTTCGGCGCATAGTAAGCCGTAAACGTAAACTTTTGTTTTTGTGAAACAAGCAACGCCTCATAGCAGGCGTCCTCCGGTTCGACCGCCCCGCCGCCCACAAGGGAATAATCCCGGTTCATAATCCAGCCCTCGATGACGCAGCGCTTAACGTACGCAAGATGAGTATTCTTGTCCCGATAGACGACCGTCCACACCGTCTTCGCCAGAGCCTCCTTGTCCGCAACGCCGATCCACCACGCCCCCTCGCCCACAAACGCCTTTTCCTGAACGTCCCGCACCGTCCACGTGCCGTTCCTCCTGACAATCAGAATCCTGTCGAACGGAGAGACCTGGGCAACCGCCGCGCCCGCAACCGCCGTGCCCACATAGCCCTTTTCCGCGTCATACCGCAACACCGCGTCTTTTTTAACGACCTCTTTGACGTTCGTCTTCCCGAACGCGCCGACAAACGTACGCCGCGCCCCGCGGCCCAAATCCTCGTTCGCCTGAATCTTTGCGGCAATCCCGTCCAGAAACGAAACCGCGTAGGCCACGATGTTTTTAAGGTGGGCGTCAATCTCTTTTATGCGCGCCTTAATCTCGTTCATCTCGCTGCGCGCCTTGTTGATGTCGTAGAGCGAGATGCGGCGAATCGGAATCTTCAAGAGGCGTTCGACGTCCTCGCCGCCCACCCCGCGCGGCCCAACCTCTTTCATAAAGGGCGCAAAGCCCGTCAGCACCGCCTCAAGCACCGCCTCCGCCGTCTTCTGGGCTTCGATCCCCTTGTATATCCGCTCTTCGATAAAAATCCGCTCAAGCGTGCGGATGTGGCGCTTGTCCAGCAATTCCTTTTTCTCAAGCTCAAGCTCCTTCGTCAGTATCCCCACGAGCTGCTTCGCGTGGTGCTTCACGATGTCCGTAACCGTCGTTACGCGGGGGAAGTTGTCTTTAATCACCAGAAGCTGCACGGAAATCATCTGTTCGCATTCCGTCCAGGCGAAAAGCGCGTCAACCGTTTCTTCAGAATAGACCCCGCGGGAAAGCTTAATCTCTATCTCCACCTTTTCCGTCGTAAAATCGTCGATGGACTGAATCTTCAGCCTTCCCGCCTTCGCCGCGTTCTCCACGCTCGCAATCAGGCTTTCCGTCGTCGAGCCGAAGGGAAGCTCCCGAACCACAATCCTTTTCGGGTCGCTCGTGTCCAGCTTCGCCCGCACCAGCACACGGCCGTTTCCGTCGCGGTATTCCGACGCGTCCACCAGTCCCCCCGTCGGAAAATCCGGGCGGAGCTCGAACTTCTTGCCGTTCAGACACGCCTTTTCCGCCTCCAGAACCTCCAGCGCGTTGTGCGGCAGGATCTTCGTGGACATCCCGACGGCGATGCCCTCGGCGCCGGCAATCAGCACGACGGGAATCTTCGCCGGAAAGAGCTGCGGTTCCTTCTTCCTGCCGTCGTAAGAGTCCGCGTATTCGGTGATCTTGGGATTGTAGAAAATATCCTTCGCCAGGGGCGTCGCGCGGCATTCGATGTAGCGCGCCGCCGACGCGCGGTCGCCGGTCGAAATGTTGCCGAAGTTCCCCTGCTTTTCGATGAAGAGCTCTTTGTTGGCAAGCGCCACCAGCGCGTCCCCAATCGACTGGTCGCCGTGCGGGTGGTACTGCATGCAGTGGCCCACCACGTTGGCCACCTTGTGGAACTTCCCGTCGTCCATCTCGAACAGCGAGTGCAAAATCCGCCGCTGCACGGGCTTGAGCCCGTCCTCCAGGTCGGGAATCGCCCGATCCCTAATCACATAGGACGCGTATTCGAGGAAATTCTTGTCAAAAATATGTTTGATGTACGCCATCGCCGCAAGGCTACCCCATTCCTCGATTAAGATAAAGGGGGGGGCGCGGGCCTCCGCTCCTTTCTCTTTCCGCGCGGTTTCTTACGGGACGACGACGCCTCTGATTTCGCTCCAGGGGCCCCTGCCGTTTTTTTGGGTTTTGCCGCCGGTTGAGCGGTTTTTCCAGCGCATGGCGATCCAGATGCGTTTGCCTGAGTCTTCGCCGCCGCCGGTTATTTCCCAGGGTGAGGCGGTGTCCGTGTCGCTTTGCCAGCCGGGGGCGCTGGCGTCGACGGGCGCCGGCGCGTCGAGGGGCAAGATCCAGTAGCGGATTTCGACGCTGTGGTAGCGTCCTTTGCCCCAGTGCGAGCTTCCGAGGATGCGGAACTTGACGATTATTCTGCGGCCTACGGGGTCGATGATGAATTCGTATTCCACGTGGTCGGTGGGGTCGGCGACGGCGCCGCCTCTGCCGGACTTTTTATGGTTGGGGATTCCCGCCGCGTCTCGTTGTTCGTTGGTGACGGGTGGAAAGTGCAGGTACTGTTTTACGTACGGGCGGATCGCGTTTGTTTCTTCCGCCTCCCGCACGCGGGTTTTTTCCTTCTTTTTCGACGGGGTTGGGTCGTTTTTTGCCGCTTGGGCGGCGTTTTTCCACCTTCCGTAAGCCTCCATGAACGCGGTTGTGGCTTCCGCGGGGATGTGGCTCCAATCTGGGGGCGTTCCTGTTGTGTGGAGCTCCACGTTTCGCGCTAAGTTGTCGAACCACGACGTGAATTTTGCGTCGGGTCTTGGGATGTAACTTCCTGACATTGTTTTCTCCTTTGCGGCGTGTCCGCTGACGCCGTTGTTTTGTCCTCCAACGTCGTCGTTTTGTTACCCGACGCCGTCGTTTTGTTACCCGACGCCGTCGTTTTGTTACCCGACGCCGTCGTTTTGTTACCCGGCGCCGTCGTTTTGTTACCCGGCGCCGTCGTTTTGTTACCCGGCGCCGTCGTTTTATCCTCCGGCGTCGTCGTTTTGTTACCCGGCGTCGTCGTTTTGTTACCCGGCGCCGTCGTTTTATACTCCGGCGCCGTCGTTTTGTTACCCGGCGTCGTCGTTTTGTTACCCGGCGCCGTCGTTGCTTACAGTATTGCATATGTTTTCAAATATGTCAAGTGGGGAGTGCGCCAGGCTGCGGGTGGGTCTGGGAGGTTTTTTATAGCGGCCTGCGGCGCTGCGCCCCCAGCGACCAGGCGGGGGGGCGGGGCTCCAAGGGGTCTGGGGGGTTTACTCGACGAGTTCGTCGTCGATCATGATGATGGAGCCGTCTTCGCGTCCGCTGCGGAACCATTCCATGAAGGCTTTGATTGCGGCTTCGGCGTCTTTTTTGGTGATGGGGCCGATGAGGTCGGATTCGACGCGGACTTCGACGCGGCGGTGCGCGGAGACGTTGGAGAGGATTTTTTCGGCGAACGCGGCGGGGCGGCCTTTGATGAGTGTGGCGATTTCGGCGACGCTCATGGTGTGGAGTTTTTCCTGGATGGGTCGGTCTTCGGCTTTGACGACGTCGTCGAGCGTGTGGAGGAGTTCTTTGACGTCGCGGCTTAGGTCGGCGTCGGTGTGGGACAGGTCGGAGAGGATTTTGTCTCCGACGGCGAGGTCGGTGTGTTTAAGGATGGCTGCGAGCGTTTCTTTGCCGTTGACGTCGCTTGTTGCGGCGCTTCCGAGGCGGCGCGCTTTTTCGCGGAGGCTCTGGGCGACTTGGGCGAGGACTTCCGGGCTGACGCGGCCGAGGCGTCCTATGCGGCGGACGGTTTCTTTGCGCCAGGCGGCCTCCCCCGCGGACAGGACGGCGGCTGAAAGCGCCGGCGCGATCCGTGAAAGGATGAGGGCGCCGGTTGCGGGGCTTTCGTCGCGGAGCAGGAGGGAGAGTTGTTCGCCTGAAAAGTCTTCGAGGAAGCTGAAGGGCGTTTCGTCGGATCCGGGGACGGCGCGGCGCAGGAACGCTTCGCCTTTTTCGCTTCCGAACGCGGCATAGAGGAGTTTTCGCGCCTCGTCCGCGCCGCCTCGCGCGGCTCCGCCGCGGCTGTACGCTCCGGAGAGGAGGTCGGCGAACTCTTCGAGGATGCGCGCCGCCTCGTCGGGCGGGATGCCGCGTATCGCGGCGATTTCCTGTGTGATGCGCTCAACCTGGTCGGTTTCCAGATGGGTGAGGATTTTCGACGCTTCCTCGGCGCCTGTGAGGATGAGGAACTTTGCCACTCGCCGGTGTTTGCTCTCGCTTTTGGCGCCGTCGCTTTTTGCCGGCGGCGGTGCGGGGGGGGCGGCGGCTGCGGGCGGGGCGTCCGGGGTCTTGATGAGGCGCGCTTCCGGCGCGGCGCGCGCTTTGTCTTTTGCTTTTGAAAGGGTCTTTTTATACGCGGCGCGTCCGCGCTTTTCGTTTTCGTTCATGCTTTTTTGTTACCCTGTTGTTTGGCGCGCGGGCGCGCGGGCGCCGCGTTTGTCGCGCACGGCTCCCGCGACGTTTGTCGCGAAGACGGCGAAGACGATGACGGCTCCGCCTGTTATCGCCGAAAGAGCGGGCGTTTCGCGGGCGACAAGCAGCACCCAGAGGGGGTTTAAGATGGGCTCGATGGGGAATATGAGCATGGCGGCGACGGCGCTGATCCTCTTGAGGCCGTAGGAATAGAGGATGGAGGCGGCGCCTATCTGGATGAAGCCCATGTAGAGTATGGTAAGGGCGGTCTTCATGTCGATGTGGGGCGGATGGAGGATGGCGAAGGGCGCGGCGAAGAGGGCGGTGAGGATGTGGGAGAAGATGAGGCCGTCCGCGGGGTCGGCGTCCTTCATCATCCGCAAAAAGACTGAGCTTGCGGCGAAGGCGACGCCTGAGGCGACGGCGAGGGCGTCTCCGCTGAAGGCGCCGTTGCCGAAGGAATCCTTGAAGAAGACGAAGAGTCCGGCGAAGACGAGGGCCGTTCCCGCCCAGTGCTCGGCGCGGGGCTTTTCCTTGATGATTATCCAGGCGAGGATTGCCGCCCACACGGGCGCGCTGTACTGCAAGAGTATGACGTTTGCCGACGAGGTGAGTTTGTTGGCCACGACGAAGAGGAGCATGGTCGCGCTGTAGGCG
>JAITNO010000071.1 GCA_031290405.1 Spirochaetaceae bacterium | reverse complement strand
GCGGGGGGCGTTGTTTTAGGAGCGGGCGGGGGACGAGCCTCACGCGGGGGCGGGGGTGAGAGCCCCCCCTCCTGTTGACAGGTGGCGGGGGGACTTTGTAGGCTGTGGGTCTTGGAGAGGCGAATATGAAAACTAGTGGTAAGATTGGGCTTGGTGTTCTGGCGGCGCTTGTGTTTGCGGCGGTCGGGGGCTGCGGCTATTATACGTCGACGTACAACGCGATGGTGTCGAAGGGGGAGGCGGTCTCGGGGCTCTGGGCGCAGGTCGAAAATCAATATCAGCGGCGCCTTGACCTTATTCCGAACCTTGTGGCGACGGTAAAGGGGTATGCGGCGCACGAGGCTGAGGTGCTCGAGGGGGTGGCCGAAGCGCGGGCGCGAGCGGGGGGTGTGTTGCAGGTTCCCGAGGGGGCGCTTAATGACGCTGAGTCGTTTGGGCGTTTCCAACGGGCGCAGTCTGAGTTGAGCGGCGCGTTGCAGCGGCTGCTTATGGTGAGCGAGAATTATCCTGACTTGAAGGCGAATGCTAACTTTTTAGCGTTGCAGGATCAGCTTGAGGGGACGGAAAACCGCATCGCGGTGGAGCGCAATCGTTTTAACGCGGCTGTGCGCGACTATAATGCGTTTATTCGGGGGGTTCCGCGGGTCTGGATTGCCGAGTCGCATGGGTTTGAGCAAAAGGCGTATTTTGCGGCGGATGCGCGGGCGGCGAGCGCTCCGGTGGTGGGTTTTTAGGTGGGCCGCGCTGCCCGCTGTCTCTGTTTTCTTTTGTTTGGGCCCGGCGCGCTGGGTGCGCTTGAGGCGCCTGCGCTTACGGGGCCCCTGGTTGATGGTGCGGGGCTTTTGAGTCCGGCGGAGCGGGCGCAGACTGAGGCGTTTCTGCTGGACTTCGACGGGAAGACTGAGGCGCAGATTGTCGTGCTTACGGTGCCTTCTCTGGAGGGGGACGACATTGATGCGTTTTCGATGCGGGTTTTTGATGCGTGGGAGCTTGGCGAAAAGGGCAGGGACTCGGGCGCGCTCCTCGTGGTGTGCGCGGCGGAGCGAAAGGTGGCGATAAAGACCGGCTACGGGGTCGAGGGCTATCTGACTGACGCGAAGTGCGGTTTAATTATTCGCGAGGCGATTGCTCCGGCGTTCCGGCGTGGGGCGTACGGCGAGGGGATCTATGCGGCTGTTCGGGATATGGCGGGGTTTATGCTGAACGATGAATCGCTTGTTTCGCGGGCTGTGGGCGAAGGGGCGGAGGATGCGGCGGGTCTGGCCGACGTTTTGATTATCCCCATTATCATTGTCTTTTTCGTGTTGCTTATTGTCTTTGGGAGGGGCGGTGGGCGCGGGCGCGGGGGGCGTTCGTTTGGCGGTGGAGGCGGCGGCTTTTCGGGCGGCGGCGGCTTTGGGTCGTCCGGCGGGGGCTTTTCCGGCGGAGGCGGACGCTCAGGCGGCGGCGGCGCGAAGGGGGGCTGGTAGGGGGGCTCCTGCGGGGGCTATTTCTGTACGGACATCAGGCGCGCCTTATTTTCCCGCGTTTTTTCACTGTGGACTTCGTAATAGACGCACACAAACACCGCCGCAAAAAAGGCAATGCTGATTTCGTTCAGGAACACCTTGTCGCCCTTCCCGTTGAGCAATATCATCACGAACGTCGACAGCAAGAGGAGTATCTTTATCATGTTGACCAGCGTCCCGACGCCCGAGGAGCGGCGCCCCTTGATCAAGACAATGAGGGCCGGCGCGACAAGGCCGTAGATGTACCCCGAAAGCTCATACCACGTCAAACTCTTCACTTTCATCAGTATGAAAGCCATCGGGAACACCGAAATCGCAATATAAAAAACCGTGTCGCGCAAACACACCAACCAAAACAACAGCCTCGAAATAAACTTAGGAACAGGCTTCTTTCGCATATGATTCTCCTTTCTCGCAACGCCGCTTTCACGGCGTTCACCGCATGATACCCGCCTGCAGTCTTTTATGCAAGGACAACGCTGCTTAACTCATGCACGGCATGGCAAGCGGACAAAGCCCAAAAACTGCGGCATAATCCAAGCATGGAACGGACCAGAAAGATGGTCAATTATATCACTTCAAAAGAGGGCTATGAGGCTATCCTCTAGAGGAGGAAGTCGACGCCATACGGAACCGCATTTGGGCGGAGATTAAGGACATGACGGTGAAGGAACGGTGCGCCTATTATGAACGGAAAACCGCTCCGATCATAAAGGAGTTTGGCATCAAGATTGCCAGCCCCACCCGCACCCGTGCGTGGTAATGGGGAAGCGGCCCCTCGCGGGGGGCTCCCTCCTCCGGGCAAAATGCGGTATGATGCACGACATGGAAAAGATCCTTATTTTGGACTTCGGCAGCCAGACCACCGCGCTCATCGGACGGAGGGTCCGCGAGATGGGCGTCTACAGCGAGATCGTCCCCGGCGACGACGCGTTGACGGCCTCCGCCCTGGCCGGCGTCCGCGGCATCATCCTGTCAGGCTCGCCCGAGTCCGTCTATGCGTCGGGCGCCGCCCCCGACCGGCGGCTCTACGAGTGCGGCCTCCCCCTCTTGGGCATCTGCTACGGCCTTCAGCGCATGACGGTCGACTTAGGCGGCGTCGTCCGGCCGCTTCCCAAACGGGAATACGGACGCGTGTCGGTAACGCTCGACGGCGAAGCCGATGGGCTTGACCCGCAAAATCAGGCGGCACGGGATGTGGTGCGGGCGGCTTTGGGGAAAAAATTCACCGCGTGGATGAGCCACGGCGACACGCTCACCACCCTCGCCCCCGGCTTCGTCCAGGTCGGGACAAGCGCCTCAGGCTACCCCGCGCTCGTCTTCCACCGCGAAGAACCCTGGTTCGGCGTCCAGTTCCACCCCGAAGTCACGCACTGCGAGCGGGGCAACGAGCTCCTGGCGGCGTTCGTCCAGGGAGTATGCCGCTGCGCCAAAAGCTGGACCATGGAAGGCTACGCCGAGCGCGCCGCAGCCGAGCTGAGGGAGAGGGCAGACGGCAAACCCGTGCTCCTCCTCATCTCAGGCGGCGTCGATTCCACCGTCGCAGGCGCCCTGCTCCTGTCCGCGCTCGGCGGCGAGCAGGTGCACCTGATGTACTTGGACACCGGCCTCATGCGGAAGAACGAGACCCAGGCCGTGCGCGCCGGCCTCGAACGGCTCGGCGCCAAACACCTCCACATCATCCACTGCGAAGACGAGTTCCTCGGCGCCCTGTTCGGCGTCGCCGTGCCCGAAGACAAACGCACCATCATCGGCGACCTCTTCATCCGCATCCAGGAGCGCGAAGTCGCCCGCCTAAAACTCCCCACGGACTATTTCCTCGCGCAGGGCACGCTCTACACCGACCTCATCGAAAGCGGCAAAGGCGTCGGGAAGCAGGCGCACGTCATCAAGAGCCATCACAACGTCGCAAGCCCCCTCGTCGACGCCAAACGCCGCGCAGGGAAGATACTCGAGCCCCTCGACAAACTCTACAAAGACGAAGT
>JAITNO010000008.1 GCA_031290405.1 Spirochaetaceae bacterium | reverse complement strand
CCAAACCGCCCACACCCCCTCACGCGGCAAAACCCCACGCCGCGCCCACCGCCCAGCCGCGCGGAAACCCCAAAAAGCCCCCCCCACACGCCGCAGGAAAAGACGCCCGCAACACGAGACTTGAGCCCGCAATATCGAGAAAATTGAGAAAATTCAGAAGAAAAGTGTGAAAAAAGCCGAAAAAAGCCGCCATCCGGCAACGCCCCACCGCAGGGGACTTGACAAGAAAACTTAGCCCAGTATAATCGCGTTCGTACGTTCGTACGTTCGTACGTTCGTACGTTCGTACGTTCGTACGTTCGTACGTTCGTACGTTCGTACGTTCCATCGTCCCCTCGCGCGCGCGCGCGAAGAGTCAATAGCTAAGGTCTTACGGTTTATGCTCACCATGCTTCCATTCTCTCATAGATTTTCGGGCGTGTCAAGCTTTTTTTTGGGGGGGCTTTCGACCGTGAAGGACGCCAAGCTACGGGTGGGTCTGGGAGGCCTCAGGCCTCCCAGCGGGGGGCGTTGCGGGGGGCGGCGCCCCCCGCTGGGGGGGTAGCGCGCAACGAAGTGCGCGCGGAGGGGGGGGCTCCCCCCTCCTCCCCTCTTCTCTTCTCTGTGAAAACAAAACCGACAGCTGGGGAGGGCGGCCCTCGGATAAAAAGCCTATTGCTGAGGGCTTAGCCCCGTAGGGCGCAAGACGCGCCTGTGGCGCCCTGTGGCGCTGGCGCCTCCTCTCTATTGAAATTATGGGGCGGGGGTTTTAAGCTGGGGGCATGAATGAGCGTGGTTTGATTCTTAAGGCGTCGGGTTTGTCGATTGTTTTTGGGGGGCTGAGGGCGGTGAGCGACTTTTCGTGCGAATTGCGCGCGGGGGAGCTTGTGGGGCTGATTGGGCCGAATGGGGCGGGGAAGACGACGATTTTCAATATGCTTTCGGGCATCTATGCGCCGAGTTCGGGGGCGGTGTGTTTTTGGGGGCGGACTGGGGGGGCGAGGGATATTGCGGGGCGGTCGCCTGCTGCGCTTAATGGGATGGGGATTGCGCGTACGTTTCAGAACATTAGGCTTTTTGGAAACTTAAGCGTTCGTGAGAACATTCTTATTGCGCTGCACCGGTCGCGGGTCCAAAATCCGCTTGACGCGCTTCTGCGTCTGGGGCGTTTTCGCAGGGACGAGGCGCGGATGCGCGCGCGCGCGGAGGAATTGCTTTCGCTTTTTACTATGGGCGACAAGGCTGATGCGCTTGCGGGGAGTCTGGCCTATGGCGACCGGCGGCGTCTGGAGATTGTCCGCGCGTTGGCGTCGAATCCGCTGCTGTTGCTGCTGGATGAGCCGGCTGCGGGTATGAATCCGCAGGAGACGGCTGATTTGATGCGGCTTATCGGCTCGATTCGGCGGGACTTTCACGTAACGATCCTCCTTATCGAGCATGATATGCGTCTGGTGATGGGTGTGTGCGAGCGTCTGATTGTCTTGGACTATGGGCGGATTATTGCCCAGGGGGGGCCTGAGGATGTTAAACGGAATGGGGCGGTGATTAAAGCGTACTTGGGCGTGGTGGAAGCGGACTCAGGCGTGGCGGCGGGCTCTTCGTGCGCGGTGGGGCGGGCGCGGGGGGGCGGGGCGGCTGGGGCGCACGCTGAGGTTTTGCTTTCGGTGAAGGGTTTGCGGGTGAGTTATGGGGGCATCGAGGCGTTGCATGGGGTTGATTTTGAGGTGAAGCGCGGGGAGGTTGTTACGCTGATTGGGGCGAATGGGGCGGGGAAGACGACGGCGCTGCACGGGGTGTCGGGTCTGGTGAAGAAGGGCGGGGGGCGCGTTGTTTTTGACGGAAGGGACATTACGGCTTTAAGCGCGAGCCGCATTGTGGGTTTGTCTCTGGCGCAGGTACCCGAAGGCAGGCGGATTTTTGCCAACTTAAGTGTGAGGGACAACCTGGAGATGGGGGCGTACTGCCGCAGGGACGGCGAGGTTAAGGGTGATTTTGAGTTGGTCTATGGCTTGTTTCCGCGCTTAAAGGAACGCTTGAAGCAGGTTGCCGGGACGCTTTCGGGGGGCGAGCAGCAGATGCTGGCGATGGCGCGCGCGTTGATGGCCAGGCCGTCGCTTCTTCTTCTGGATGAGCCGTCGATGGGTCTTGCGCCGATTTTGGTTGACGAGATCTTTGCGATTGTTGCGCGGATCAACGCGGCGGGCACGACGATTCTGTTGGTGGAACAGAATGCGTATCGGGCGTTGAGCATTGCCAGCCGCGCCTATGTTCTGGAGACGGGTGTGATTGTTAAGAGCGGGCCGGCGTCCGATCTGTTGAGGGATCCGTCTGTTCGGGAGGCGTATCTTGGCTGAGGGGCTCCGCAGGGACGACGGGCAGGCGGAGATGCTCTTCAATCGTTTGGCGAAGCGGCGGCGGCACCTTGCGAAATGGGCGCGCCGGACGGGCGTGGAGGCCTACCGGCTTTACGACAGGGACATTCCCGAAGTGCCGCTTGTGCTTGACTGGTACGGCGTGGGGGAGGAGGCGGCGATTGCGGGGGCGTTGTACACGAGGCCCTACGAAAAGGACGCTCATGAGGAGCGGCTCTGGCTGGAGCGCATGAGGAATGCGGTTTCGCGCTCGCTGGGCATTGGGGGGGAGCGCATCTTCATCAAGATGCGGGAGCGGCAGCGGCCGGGCGGCGCCGGCGGCGCGGGGCCTCCTCAGTATCACAAGCTGGCGGCGGCGCGTTTCGACATGGTTGTTCGGGAAAACGGGTATTCTTTGCGCGTGAATCTGTCGGACTATATCGACACGGGTTTGTTTCTTGACCTGCGGAAGCTGCGCGCGGCGGTGTTGCGGGAGTCCAGCGGGAAACGGGTGTTGAACCTCTTTTGTTATACGGGGGCGTTTTCTGTGGCGGCGGCGTGCGGCGGCGCGGCGCGCGTGGATTCGGTGGATCTGTCGAACGCCTACCTTGCGCGGGCGCGCGACAATTGTGCGTTGAACGGCGTGGCGGCGCGGTGCGCCTTCATCAGAGAGGACGTTGTGCGGTTTTTGCGTCAGGCGGAGCGGGCGGGCGCGCGCTACGACATGGTTATCCTCGACCCGCCGGTCTTTTCGCGCTCGAAGAAGATGGAGGGCGTCCTTGACCTGCGGCGCGATTGCGCGGGGCTGTTGGACGGCTGCCTCGCGGTGTTGGGGAAGGGGGGCGTTCTGTATTTTTCGGCGAAGGCGCGCGGCTTTGCGTTGGACGACGCGGCGTTTGGCGCGGCGCACCCGGGCGTGTCGCTTGCCGACATAACCGAAGCGATTCGCGACGAAGACTTTGCCGGTCGACGGATGCCCGCGACGTATCTGATAAGGGTGTAAGCGCGGGCGACCGTCGCCCCCAGCCTTGTGCATCGTCCTTTAGGGACAGGCAATTCATTATGGGCTTATGTATAGCGGTTCCGCGTGTTCCGCAAACGCCCTATCTTTGCCTCCATGGGAAGCTACGGCCCATTGTTGCCTAAAGGCAAGGTCTTGCATACAAAATTTGAAGTAATTGTTTTGCTGGTTAAGATGCGCTTCTTTTTGAGCGTTCAGCATTTCCAAATCATACGCAGACTTTTTGTCTATAATGAGGCTTAAAATCTTCTGATATTGTTCGTCTTTGGGGTTTTGCTCCAAGGCCTTCGCGACAAAATCAAACATTTTAGCATATGAATAATCGTTCATATCCATCCTCCGGCGCAGGGCGCGGCGCCTAGCCTCTTTTGGCGCTGCGTCTGGGCGTGCGCGGGCGCGCCTTTACCTTCGAGCCCGTCATGGGCTGATTGAAGGCGCCCGCACCGCTTGTTTTCGCGCCGCCGTCCTTCCGCATCGCCCTAAGCTTAAGCTTGAGGCTTTCCTTTTCGTACAGCGCCCGCGCTTTTGCCGCATCCTCTGGGCTCAGTTTTGCGTCAAATTCACTTAACGGATTAAATTCCATTGTCCTTCTCCTTTGCGTATTGTTCGTAACACTAGGCCTTCTTGCCTACATAGTCAAGACCGCCGCCCCCGCCAAGGCCGAGCTCCGAAGTCGAGGCTCCGAGCTCCGATCGTTCTGTTCAGAGTGGAACCCGTTCTGTTTTGAATGGAACGATTGACTCTTTGAGAGCGGACGGCTGCTTTTTAGGACTCGGCCGACTCCTTGCGTTTGCCGCGAGGGGGGGCGTGCGCCCCTCATGGGGGCGCCTTCACGCTTTGTTTGATTTATGGTAGGTTTGTGGGCGAGGTTCTTACATGAAGATTGCGAAGGAAGGTTTTCCGTTTGTGTTGATCCCGTTTGCGCTGGGCGCGGCGTTGGTCGTGTTGCAGGGGTGGTTTGGCTGGCCTTGGGGGGCGGCGGCGGCGGGCGTCGCGCTGCTGCTCGCGGCGCTGTTCTGCCTCTTTTTCTTTCGGGACCCGGAGGTGCGGCTTACGCAGGGGGTGGGGCTGGCGCTGTCCCCCTGCAACGGCACGGTGATGGAGGTGGACGAAAGCGGGGCGGAGGCGAATGTCGTCCGCGTCTTCCTTTCGATTTTCAATGTGCACCTGCAGCGTTCTCCGGTTGCGGGAACGGTGCGGGCCGTCGAACACCGGAAGGGGCGGTTCCTTATGGCGATGAATCCGGGGGCGCACCTGGTGAACGAACAGAACGTTATTACGATTGAAGGGCCGCAGGGGGTCTTCGTGGTAAAGCAGATCGCGGGGTTCCTGGCGCGGCGGTGCGTTTCGTGGGTTGCGGCCGGCGACGCGCTTGCGGCCGGCGAAAAGATTGGCTTGATTAAGTTTTCTTCCCAGGTGGACGTGTTCCTTCCTAAGGATGTGGAGATACGGGTGAAAAAAGGCGACAAGGTTGTTTCGGGTGTGAGCGTCTTTGGCGCGACGGTTGGAGGGTGATATGAAAGTGGAGTTGAAGAAGGGGATTTATGCGCTGCCTTCGCTCTTTACCTGCGGCAATATGACGTTTGGGTTTCTGTCGATGCTGATGTCGGTGAAGGGGAACTTTACGCCGGCGGCGTGGTTTATTGTCTGCGGGATTGCGTGCGATATGCTGGACGGAAGGGTTGCCCGCCTGACGCGGACGACGAGCGAGTTCGGCGTGCAGCTGGATTCTCTGGCCGACTTGATCTCCTTCGGGCTTGCTCCGGCGATGATGATGTACGAGTTGGTGCTGAAAAACCATCCGCTTACGCGGGGGAAGATTGGCGTTGCGATAGCGGCGCTCTTCCTGCTGTGCAGCGCGCTCCGCCTGGCGAAGTTCAATGTGCAGGCGGCGAACGGCGTTGTGCACAAGACGTTCATGGGGCTGCCGACGCCGGCGTCGGCGGGCGTGATCATATCCTTTGTGCTGAGTTACCAGCTCTGGGTGAAGCTGAACGATTCCCCCTCATTGCTGATGAGCAACGGCAAGATGATCGACTTGTCGCGCCTGACCTCCCATTCGATTCCGATTCTGATTAACGCGATGCCGAAGTTCTTCCTTGCCATGCCCATCGTCATGGTGGCGCTCTCGTTCCTCATGGTTTCCAATGTTCCCTACCAGTCATTCAAGAAGCTTAAATTGTCCAAGCCGATTGCGATGCGCTTCCTCTTCCTGCTGATTGTCCTTGCGCTGCTGATTGTGGTTTTCCCGCAGAATGTGTTCTTTGTTATCTTTACGGCCTACGCCCTTTCCGGGCTGGTGATGTACGTCCCCAACCGCATAAAGCACACGAAACGCAAAGACGATGAGGAATCAGGCGGCGACAACGAGGAAGACTGCAGTTCCGCTTAGCCTTCCATGAGGGCGGCCATGACTTTCGCGCCGTCGAGGATGTTTTGCACAAGAGCGTATTCGTTTGGCTGGTGGGCGGTGTCGTCGAGCGGCGACCAGACGGCCGCGTCGATGCCCCTGTTTCGCAGGGCCGCCCCCACGGTGCCGCCGCCAATGCCGATGGGACGGGCGTCCACGCCGAGCGTTTCCTTGATCTTTGCGGCAAGCAGGCGGACGATGGGGGCGTCCGCGGCGGTCGCTTTCGACTCGACGCGCTGCAAAAACTCCATGCCTATCCGCACGTGGTACTCAGCCTCGACCTCGCTTTTGATGCGCTCTATTTCGGCGACGACCTGCTTGACGGGGTAGCGGGGGAGTATCCTCATGTCCATGAAAAAGACGTCCTCGCCGGGAATCGTGTTGACGTTCGGGACGTTGGCCTCTTTCTTGGTGGGCTCGAAGGTTGAGCGCGGCGGGTTGAAGAGCTCGTCCCGCGCGTCGAAGGTCTTTGCCAGGCCGCCGTGGAGGGCGACGGCGAGGGCGCTTGCCGCAAGAAAGGCGTTTGCCCCCAGGTCGGGACGCGAGCCGTGCGCCTGCAATCCCGTGGTGGTGAACTTTACCCAGACGAGGTTCTTTTCGGCGATTTCGATGGTCTGCCCCTTGCCGTCGCCGCCGTCGGGTATCAGCGCCATGTCGCCGCGCAGGAAAAGCGGCGTCGCGGGGGCCGCGTCGTCCAGGGCGAGCAGGGCGTTCATGCCGAACGCGTTGCCGCACTCCTCGTCCGCCACGAAGAGGAGTTTTGTCGTCCGCAGGGGCGTCGCGCCGCTTTTGGAAAGCGCCAGCGCGGCGATGAGCGACGAGACGAGCCCCTGCTGGTTGTCCTCGACGCCGCGCCCGTAGAGTTTGCCGTCCCTTTCGACGACCGTCCACGGGTCGCTGTCCCAGAGTTTCGCCTCGCCGGGCGGCACAACGTCGGTATGGCTTATTATCCACAGGCGCGGCGCCGTTTCGTCCCTCCCCCCAATCGTCAGGATGAGGTTCGGGCGGACGCCGCCCTTCGCCCGCTCGTCGGGAACGTCGATGCGCCGCAGGTCGGCAAAGCCCCGCTCGCGGAGCCAGCCCTCAAGGAAGACGCACTTGTCCAGCTCGCCCAGCCCGCCTGAATCGGGGGACAGCGCAGGCCGCTTCGTCAGCTCCGTTTCCAGCTCGACGGCAAGCGGGCCGCACCCGTCAATAAAATCGGCAATGATTGTGTTCATGGCAACGGGGCCCTAAGGCTGGCGCTGATAGCTCGTGCTCGTACTGGCAAACGCATTGTGGTTGTGTATCGACTCGTAGCTCTCACACTCAATCGTAAAGTTGCAGTTGCACTTGTTCTTGTACAATTTTTCCACACGCCCGTACACCTCGCGCACAACATCCTCCACAAACTGAGGATTCTTATACGCCTGCTCGGTAACGTGCTTTTCGTCCACCCGCTTCAACAGCGAATAGAGCGGAGAAGACGCCGAGTCCTCGACCGCCTTAATCACATCCTCAATCCAGAGCATCTCGTTGGACACATCGACGACAACGCGGACGTCCGCCCGCTGATTGTGCGCGCCCATGTCGGAAATCGCCTTCGAGCACGGGCAGAGCGTCGTTACCGGCACGGACACGCTGATGGACATCGCGTCGTTGACGCCGTCCGTCGAGCCCTCCATCTCGCAGATATACTCCATCAGGCTGATTTCGCGGGAAATCGGCGCGTTCTTTTCCATGTAAAAAGGAAAAGAAAATCTCGCATACGCGCGGGGCGTTTCCAGCTCGGCCTTTATGTCGCGCAGCATATCGATAAAATGCCGCCCGTGTATCCTGTCCTTGTATTTATGCACGATTTTTGTAAAGCGGCTCATGTGGGTGCCCTTAACATTGTAGGGCACCTCCACCGCAAGCTCCGCCGTAGCAACCGGCGTTTGATAACTCGATTCCCCCTTCACCAGAATGCGAATCGGGTAGCGCAGCTTCTTAATGCCGGCTTTTTCAATCTTAATGCCACGCTCTTCTTTAATCCGCTGAATATCAACCATAATTTCCTTCCCGGAGCCTTAAAGATGCAATCACGCTACATAAAAAGCCCGTATCTGTCAAGGGCGCCTGAACGCCGTGAAACAAAAAAACCATCAGGTTGAGCAGGCAAAATATTTCGCCGGCGTGGTTCTTGCCGTGCCCCGTCCGGCGCGATTAACACCCCGTCGTCCAACACCCGGCATTGCTCCGTTATGCCCTCTTCCTCCGTGTGTAACTATTCTCTGCAACTGTTTTTTATTATGATGAAGGCGTTCGGCATCTTTACCGGCGCCGTACTCATCTAAAAATAACAGGAGTGTCTTGTGGACGTGGTAAAAAGTTTGGCTTCAAAGAAGTTTTTTGTGTTTAATTTGGTTTTGCTGGGGGCGATTTTCGGCTTCTCGCTGGCGTTCCTTTCATTTTCGTGTTCAAAGGGAGGGGGCTCGAAGACGGCGCAGGCTCAGCAGACGGACGTTGTTGTGCCGGGAAACGCGCTGGAAACGGCGGAAAGTGTGCAGGCGGCGTTTAGGGCGGTGTCGAACAGGGTTGTGCCGTCGGTTGTGCAGCTTAAAACGGTCTCCGTCCGCAAGCAGCAGCTTCCGAACTTCAACGGCATCCCGTGGGAGTTTTTCTTTGGCCCGAATGCGCCTAAGGGGAACCGCGAGGATGGCAAAGGGCAGGAGTTCCGCGCCCAGGGGCTTGGTTCGGGCATTATCGTCAGGCAGAAGGGCAATACCTACTACGCTCTGACGAACAATCACGTTGTTTCCGACGATCAGGGGAAGCCTGTCGACGAGATTATGGTGGAAACGAACTCGGGGAAGGAACTGAGCGCAAAGCTTATTGGACGGGACGAGCGACGCGACCTGGCGATGGTGTCGTTCGAAAGCCCCGAGAAGTTCCCCCTTGCCGTGCTGGGCGATTCTGACGCGGTGCAGGTTGGCGATTGGGCGATAGCGGTCGGCAATCCGCTGGGGTTTGCCTCGTCGGTAACGATGGGGATTATCAGCGCGGTGGGCAGAACGGGCGGACCGGGCAACAACATCAACGATTTTATCCAGACGGATGCTTCGATTAACCAGGGCAACTCCGGCGGCGCGCTCGTCAACATTCGCGGCGAGGTTATCGGCATCAATATGTGGATTGCGTCGAGTTCGGGCGGCGGCTCGGTCGGGCTGGGTTTTGCCATCCCGATAAACAACTCGAAGCGCACTATCGAAGAGTTCATCAGCAAGGGTGAGATTAGCGACGGCTGGCTGGGGGTAAGCCTCGTGGACGTGAGCCGCGACGCGGGCATGGTTAAAGATCTGGGGCTTGAAGCCGAGCGGGGCGCGCTTGCTTCCGACGTGTTTATCGACTCGCCGGCGGCGAAGGCGGGGATCATGCCCGGCGACTTTATCGTCAAGATCGACGGCAAGGACGTGGTGGGCATCAACCGGCTGATGCAGATGGTCGGCGACTTAAAGCCCGGCGAAACCTATGTCTTTACGGTTGTTCGGGACAGGGCGCACATTGACTTTAAGGTAAGGGTTGAGGCGCGGAAGAACGACGTCGCTTCCCAGAATAAAAAGATGTGGCCGGGCTTCTACGTTCATCCCATTGACGACGAGATACGCAGCGCCTTCAAGCTGGAAAAAGAGGCGTCGGGCTTGATCGTCCTCCGCATTGTCGAACAGAGTCCGGCGGACATTATCGGGCTTAAACGCGGCGACATCGTTACCGAAGTGAACGACGCGCCGGTGGGCGATATGGCGGCGTTCTACCGCGTTCTGAGGGAAAAGGCGGGCAAAGAGTTCTGGGTTGACGTGGAACGCGGCGACTCCAAGCTTGAAACGATGCGGTATAAGCGATGAAGATTGCGGTAGACACCCACTGTCATTCCATAGCCTCGGGGCACGCGTATTCGACGATCGACGAGCTTGCCGCCGGGGCCCGCAAGGCCCGCTTGAAGGGCTTTGTGCTTACCGAGCACGGGCCCGCGCTGCAAGGCTTTCCCCATCCGTACTTTTTTGGCAATTTGAAGGCGCTCCCGTTGAAGCTCCACGGCGTGCGGCTTTTCCGCGGCGTGGAGCTGAACATTATTGACGATGCGGGCGGCGTCGACCTAAGTCCAAAATACATCCGTCATCTGGATTTTGTGATGGCGGGGCTGCACGAGGGGTGTTTTCCGCCGCAGAGCGCGGCTGAAAATACGAAGGCTCTGACGGCGGCGATCGCCAATCCGCTTGTGGACGCGATTTCCCATCCGGGGAACCCCGCCTTCCCCGTCGACCTGGAAGAGGTCGTCAAGTGCGCCGTCCGGTGCGGCAAGGCGCTGGAGATAAACAACAGCTCGTTCCGCGTCAGGCAGGGCAGCGACGCCACGTGCCGCCTTGTCGTCCGGCTTGCCGCAAAATACGGCGCCCTGCTCTGCTGCGGGAGCGACGCCCACTACCGGCTCGACGTCGGCAACCTCAAGACCGCGCTCCAGCTTTTGATGGAAGAGAGGATCCACCCCGACCAGGTGATAAACAGCTCCTATTCAAGCTTCGTGGAATTTACCGAAAAAAGAAAAACCGAACGCCGCGCCGTAGGCTAAGGCGGCGCAGGGGCAGGGCTGAAGAACTCATGCGCGGCGGGTTTGCGCCGCCGTCTTTGCCCCACTCCCCCCCCTCCCGACTCAGTCGTGTAGCGGTTTTGCCCCCATTTTGAGTTTATGTTTCAATTTCCTCCACATTTTTTGGGGCAGGGGCCGTATTGCCTCATAAATAAATGTAACTTTCGAGGTGGATGCCTCATAACTAAAAATCTGACTATGAGCCCTCCTTGGAATTGGGGACAGAAGGATGGAGATTCTTCTGTCCGTTAATTTTAAGGAGTTTTGCCAGGGCC
>JAITNO010000125.1 GCA_031290405.1 Spirochaetaceae bacterium | reverse complement strand
CACGACGATGCGCTCGTCGGGATTGTTGGTCTGATAGGGGGCGAAGGCGGCGAACCACGAATGCCAGCGGTCGGCAAGGCCCACTTCGCTGGTGCCGGTCTTGCCGGCGATTTCCGTCGACTTAACGACGTTGAGGGGGAAGCGCGCCGTTCCCTCGCTGATTACCGAACGCATATTGTCCCGCGTTGTGGCGAAGACTTCCTTGTCGACGCTGCTTGAGTGCAACACTTCGCGTTGCGCGGTTTTTTCGACGGCGCCGCTTCCGGGGGCGCGAACCTCTTTTAAGAGATAGGGTTTGTAGATGATGCCGTCATTGACGACCATGGCGATCATGTTCGCCATCTGCAAGGGGGTTACAAGGGTGTAGCCCTGCCCTATGGACATATTCATCGTGTCGCCGGCCACCCATTTTTCGTGGGATTTGCGCTCCTTCCACTGCGGCGTCGGAATCAAGCCGGGGATTTCACCGGGTATGTCGATGCCGGTCATCTCACCGAAGCCGTAATCGCGTGAATAGTTGACGATGTTTTCAACGCCGAGGTAATCGCGCCCGACGACCCAAAAGTAAATGTCGCAGGATTGGGCAAGGGCGCCTCGAAGGTTAAGGCGTCCGTGTCCGGGCTTCTTGACATGGCAGTGCCACAGACGCTCGCCGTAGCTGATTTCGCCCGGGCAGTCAATCCGGCTTTCGCTTGAAAAGGCGTTTTCGGACAGGACGCCCGTCGTCATCACCACCTTGAAGGTGGACCCCGGCGGGTAGTGCGATTGTATCGCGCGGTTCAAGAGCGGCTTCTTGGCGTCGTTCAGGATGCTCTGATACTCGCTCCCCGAATCGTTGCCGATAAAGATGTTCGGGTCGTACCACGGATAGGAAACCAGGGCGAGTATCTCGCCGGTGGTCGGTCGGAGGACGACGACGGCGCCTATCCGTTCTCCGAGCGCCTTTTCGGCAAGGGTCTGGATGTCCTTGTCGATGGTGAGCACCGCGTTTTTCCCGCTTTCGGGGCTGATCCTCAGGATGCCGCGCTCCGCATCAAGCTTGCCCTGCACGTCGACGACGCGTGTTTCCGCGCCGTCCCTCCCCCGCAGGATCTCGTCGTATTGTTTTTCGATTCCCGCCTTGCCGATGACGTCCCCTTGCTGGTAGTTCTTGTTGTACAGGGTGGTAAGCTCGTCGCGGGTAATGTCGCCGACATAGCCTATGACGTGGGAAAGGCTTCCCGCTTCGCTGTAGTTGCGAACGGGCTTTGACTGCCAGCTTACGCCCGGAAGCGTGTCGGCGCGTTCTGCAAGGACGGCGATGGTCTTGTAGGGAATGTTCGAGGCAATCTCAAGAGGCTGGTAGAGGTTCTGGTACTGGGCGGGCAGCTTCCGTTCAATCTGTTCGCGCGGGATGCCCAGGAGGTCGGCAAGCCTGCTTATGACAAGGGGAATGTCGTTCCGGCTTATCTCAGCCGGCGAAATCCGCACGGCAAAAGAATCGGTGTTGTAGACGGCGGGCGATGAAAAATCCCTCGTGTAAATCTCGCCCCGCGACGCGGGTATGACGGCCGTCCTCTTTGTTATCTCGTCGGCGCGAAGGCGGTAACGGGCGCCGCTGACGATCTGCATGGCGAACAATCTTCCCGTATACACGCAAAAAACCGCGATAAAGACAATCTGCAAGACGACGACGCGCCTCACACGCTTCTTATCGCTTTTACGATCCGTTTTCATCATAGCCTCCGGTTTTGCCCAACAAGGATTCGAACTTTTTAAGGAAGTCGAACAAGAACGGAGCCAGAGCCGCATTGAGCAATGTTTCCACCCAGAGCGTCGGCGCCGTCCAGGAATACGCCGGCGTCGCGCCGTCGAATAAAAAATTCAGGGCGAAGAGGAGGAGCGCCTTGAAGAGCGTGGCCCCCGCGCAGAAGAGCGCCGGCAGGATAACCGCGTCGAGAATCAAATTGCCCCGCACCAAGCCGGCGAGAGCGCCGGAGAGCGTTCTGACAAGCACATTCAACCCCAGAGGCGCCGACGAAAGAAAATCAATGAAGAGACCCGAAAAAAAGCCGGTAAGCTGGCCCGTCATCATGCCGTTGTCGTAGGACACAAAGACAAGAATGCAGAGCGCGACGTCGGGGACGGCGTTGACATGAAAGAAGAGCAGAAGGCGGGAAAGCAGCGTCGACTGAAGCAGGACGGCGACAATAATAAATATGTTAGCCCAAAAAATCTTTTTTACCACTTTGAATTACAACCCGCCCTCGCCGTTTTTCAGAACGTCCATAGCTTTTTTATCTTTTTCAATCACGAACACATATTCAAGCTTGGAAAAAACCACCGCGCTTTCAACCTCCGTTTTAAGCGACGTTTCGCCTTCAACCGGCAGCACCTTTTGGACCCGGCCGATGACAATCCCCGGCGGGTATATGCCCCCCATCCCCGACGTAACCAGGAGGTCGCCCGCCTGCACATTGTAGCGCGCCCGCTTGTCAATCGACTGGACAAGCAGAGGCTTGTCGATGCGCCCCTGCCCTTCGGCGATGCCCTCCTGCCTGTTCCCTGCAAAACGGGACGCCACTTTGGAACGCTCGTCGTAAAGCGGCAGGACGTAGCTCTCGAACTGCCCCGTCTGCGTAACCTTGCCGACCAACGCCTCCATGCCGTTTTGGTAGGCAATGACAGGCATATCCTTTTCGACGCCGTGCGCCCTGCCCTTGTTGATAAGCAGCGCCAGAAAAAGATTGTCCGGGTCGCGCCCGATAATTTCAGCCGCCGTCCACTTGTATTGCGCCACTTCGGTAAAGACAAGCTGTTCCCGCAAGCGGTGGTTCTCTTCCCGAACGTCGGCGGCGTTCCGTTCAAGAATCTGATAGCGTTCCATGCGGGAGGCAAGCTCGCGGTAGTCTTCGCGCAAGGAGGCAAGCTCCTGCACCGCGTTAACCGTGCCCGACGCGAAAGAGCCAAGCGCATGGACGCCGGAGCGCACCCCAGAAAACACCGACAAACCAGCGTCCTTAATATTGATGACAAAACTCCGCGTTGAAAACAGGAGCAGCGAGAACGAAAGAAAAATCAAGGCGGCAAAAACATAGGATGCGGCGTTTAATTTTTTCCGGTTCGCCCTCGCATTGACAGGATACATCGCTTAATTGTTCAGTTTGTCGTAGATGCTGTTGTTTTTATCGAAACCGCGCACCATGTCGTAATACATACCGGCGCCCAGGGCGACGCATTCAAGCGGGTTTTCGGCAAGAATCACCGGAACGCAGGTCTCCTTCGAGATAAGCTTGGGCAAACCCTTCAAGAGGGAGCCGCCGCCAGTCATGATGATGCCGTGTTCAACAATGTCGGCGACCAATTCAGGCGGGGTTTGCCCCAGCGTAATTTTTATCTGGTCGACAATCTTCGTGATAGGGTCCTTCAACGCCTCGCGCACTTCCACCGAGTCGATTTCCAGCCGATGGGGCAAGCCCGTGATGGCATCGCCGCCCTTAATCTCGACCTTTTCGATAGTCTTGTCGGGAGCCGCGTTGCCAATTTCTTTTTTAATTTTTTCCGCCGTTTGTTCGCCAATAATAAGATTGTGGACGCTGCGCACGTGTTTGATGATCGCCTCGTCGAACTCATCGCCGCCAAGACGAATCGCGTTCGACACAACCATGCCGCCAAGCGAGATCACCGAGATCTCAGTCGTACCGCCGCCAATGTCGCAGATCATATGCCCGGCGGGCTCGAATATCGGGATGTTCGCGCCAATAGCCGCCGCGCGGCTTTCCTCGATAACCATCACCTCGCGGGCGCCGCCCTTGTAGGCGCATTCCTCGACCGCGCGGCGTTCGACCTCCGTAATGCAGGAGGGAATGCCAATAATCATCCTCGGCTTGATGAACCGGTAGCGGGGCAGAGCCTTGGAGATGAAGTGGCGAATCATCTTTTCGGTCGATTCCAGGTCGGCGATGACGCCGTCCCGCATCGGGCGAATGGCGATAATGTTCTCCGGCGTTTTCCAGAGCATTCGACTCGCCTCCGTACCAACGGCCAGGACGCGCTTCGTCCCCCGTTCGACGGCGACGACGGACGGCTCGTCAACGACGATGCCCTTCCCGCGAATGTAGATAAGGGTGTTGCACGTGCCCAAATCTATGCCCAAATCCGACGATTGTATACCAAACATGAGACCTCCGTTTATGCGTTCAATCTTTCTCTCGCCGGCGCAAAGCTCGGGTCGAGGCGGGCGGCGCGCCTCCATTCGGCGCGCGCCCTGTATGTGTCATGCCGGGCGTTAAACAGCTCGCCCAACTCAAAGCGGGCCTCCGCGCTGTCTCCGCCTTCGTTAATCACCGCCATAATCTGCGTTTCCGCATCGGCAAGCGCCCCCTGTTCCCTCAAAATGCCGGCAAGCATCAGACGCGCCGCCGAGATCACGTCAAAATCACGGGAAACCTCAATCGCGCGGACAATGTAGGGACGCGCCGCGTCGCCCTCGTCAAGCTTAATGTAGGAACGAGCCATCGCAAGCAACAACAAATCGGAAACCGCCGCGCCGTCCGCTTCAACCTTCAACGCCAAAGAAAACGCCTCGACGCTCCCGCGGTAATCTTGCACCGCGGCGTAGGCAAGCCCCAAAAATTCAG
This sequence comes from Spirochaetaceae bacterium, assembly GCA_031290405.1. Taxonomy (GTDB): domain Bacteria; phylum Spirochaetota; class Spirochaetia; order Treponematales; family Breznakiellaceae; genus JAITXS01. The sequence goes on along the minus strand of JAITNO010000125.1, from coordinate 14,568 downwards.
GAATGTCCTCCCCCGGATAGTGCGCCTTTCGCGCCTCCTCAAGGTATTTAATGCAGAGATTCGCGTGGGAGGGCCCCTTGTAGTAATACGCCCGCCCCAGCGCATACTTGACGCGCGAGTCGGCGGCCCCCGCTTTCGTAAGCTGCGCCTTGCGAAGCGCCCAAATCGCGCGGTCAACGTAGGCCAGCGTATCCGCGCTGTTAATCTGGGCAAGGGCAATCTGGTAGGCCGAAAGCCCGTGCGCAAGGAGCAGGAAAAAATCCAGCGGCTTTGACGCAAGCTCCTTTTCGCTCAAAACGAAAACCTCGTCGTAGGAGCCGGCCTTCCAACGCTCCGCAATGTCGTCTTTATAGAAGGAAACCCCGCGAACGCCCGAAGAAAAGAACGCGTATGCGCCCGCGGCGGCCAGCACAACCGCGACGGCAAAAAAAACTCGCGCCATGCCTTGACGGCGGCGGCGAGCTTTATAATCCGATTTTGAACCTGGTAAGCGCATGACGGGCAGTCTAGCACACACGCATAAAAAAAATCAAGCGCCGAACGGAGGAGTGCGGCATCCCCCCGCCGCCGCCATTCCCCGACCAAAAATCTCCCTCTGTTCGGCGCCCGGCGGCCACCGCTCAGACCACGGAACCTCCGCCGGCTCCGGCATTGCCCCTTGACAGCTTTTGATTCTTGACATACTCTGATCCGTGTACGCACCCGCGCCGCTCGTGTACGCACCCGCGTCACTCGTGTACGTACACGCGTCGCTCGTGTACGTACACGCGTCGCTCGTGTACGTACACGCGTCGCTCGTGTACGTACACGCGTCACTCGTGTACGTACACGCGCCGCCCGTGTACGCACCCGCGCCGCCCGTGTACGTACACGCGTCGCTCGTGTACGTACACGCGTCGCTCGTGTACGTACACGCGCAAGCGGAGTGCGGATCCGCGCAAGCGGAGTGCGGATCCGCGTCATAGGGGTGCGGATCCGCATCATAGAGGTGCGAAAGAGGCGTCAGGGGGGTCATGAACGGCCCCCGCAGAAGTAAGGGGGCGGAGCCCCCGAGGAGGATTTATGGGACGAAGGCTTGATTACATCCCCAGGAAGGATGCGGAATTTTCGGAGTGGCTTAATTTGCTGCTGTTGTACGTCAAAGGCAAATGCGCGGGGACGCCGCCGGAGTGGGCGCACATCCCCGCACCGTCGCTGGATGAGTTTTCCACAGCCGTGGAGGAGTGGAACGTCGCTTATGCGCCGGTTTTGAGGCCCCACACAAGCGTCGACACGAAAGAAAAGAACCGCGTAAGGGCTCGGGTCGAGAAGGACGCGCGCGAGTTTGTGAATAAATACCTGCGCTTCGAACCGGTGAGCGACCTGGACCGTTCGAATATGGGCGTCCGCAGTAAAACCGGACGGCGCAGGAAGATTCCGATTCCCCGCGGCCAGTGCACGGGCGCGGCGTTTATCGAAGGGCTTCATCTGGTGTTGGTGCGCCTTCTTGCATACATTCAGGCGCTTTCGGACGACCAGAGGGCGGAATTTGGGGTTCGCATTTATTACGGGATTATGCCGCCCGGCGGGGCGACGGTGGAGGAGGCGACCGGCCCGCACCGCCTTTTGATGAAGCCGCCTACGGTGGGCGAGGAGCTGTGCCATTCGGTGTTTACGCGAAAATTGAAGCGCAACATCTTCGACTTTGAAGGCTTTTCGGGGATGACCGTCTTCTTTTGCTGCCACTACGAAAACGAAAAGGGCGAGGTCGGCCCCTTCGGCCCCATCTTTTCCTCCATCATCACGTGATGCGGTAAAACGGGCCTTGGAGGATGCGCTATGACACTGGATGAAAAATTAAAAATTGGCGTAAAAGCGGCGGCGCTTTGGAACGCCGGCAAGGAAGATGAGGCTATGGCCGTTTTTAAGACAAAGCCGATACCGCCCTGTTTGGCGAAGGTTTGGAAAGAAAAGGTCGGCCTGGACGCGTTGCTGGAAAGCGGCTGGAACCTGGACGAAGTGGAGGCGGCCTATGGAAAGGAATGGCTTGTTACATAGGATGTCAACGGCGGTCTCCATCATTAACGAAGGCCGCCGGGGCTTGGCTGCTGCTGTGCTATGGGGGCGTTGCCGTGTGGGGAAAGCTATGGTAGGGTGGTCATTGGAGGATGCGCTATGACACTGGATGAAAAATTAAAAATTAATGTGAAAGCGTTTGCGCTTTGGGACGCCGGCAAGGAAGATGAGGCTATGGCCCTGTTCAAGACAAAGCCGATGGAACCTTGGATGGCGAAGATTTGGAAAGAGAAAATAGGCCTGGACGCGTTGCTGGAAAGCGGCTGGAACCTGGACGAAGTGGAGGCGGCCTATGGAAAGGAATGGCTTGTTACATAGGATGTCAACGGCGGTCTCCACCATTAACGAAGGCCGCCGGGGCTTGGCCACTGCGGGCGGGACGGAGGACGGCAGGATTAGTTTTGAACGGGGACACGCCCTTGCCTTGCAGACTTTTAAGGAAGCCCTAGACTCAGGCGATGTGGAACTCGTCCTGCTGGCCGAGTACTTCTTTGTAGGGCAGGAGCTGGCCGAGAGCGAAGCCGATGAGACGGAGGGCAGGGCCAGCGCCGAGGCTGCTCTGCAAAGTTTCGACGATGCCCTTCTTGCGTTAAAAGCTGTCTGCGATCCTGCCGCGTACCGCGGAGCGGAGATGACCTTTCCCCATCGCGGCCAGTGGCGCTGCAATGGCCTGCCCCGCGACGCCTTCCACGTGGCCTGCTTTGCTCACAAGACGCGCCTGAGGAACGGCCTCTCCCGTTTGGGGTTGCCCAAACTCGACCGGGGCTTGGCGAAGGTGCGGATAGCCGCGTTGGACGCCACTCAACGGGTCTATTGCGCAAAACAAGACGCGGCTCTGGCTGCCCTCCGCCCCTTAGCCGACTGATGCGCGGTACTTGCGCGCGAGGTCGATTGCCTTTTCCGCGGCGAGGCCTCGGTAGTTTTCGGGTTTGGAGAAGTAGTCGATGGCGGTTTCGGTTTCGCCTATCAGCATGAGTTTCTTGAGCTGGCCTTCGATGGCGGACAGGGCGGCGCTTTCGCCGGACAGGGCGTGGACGAAGGTGAGGCGCTCGCGTTCGGCTTTAAGCGTTACGCGGCGGATTGTTTCGTGTGCGCCGCTTGCGCCGCTTTCGGCAAGGAGGATGTAGGCGCTTTCGGCGCAGATGCCGCCGGGGATGCCGCCTGCGCCGCCGCGGAGGTTTTGAAGAAGGCGCTCCTTGTCGACAACGAGGCTTTCGACGACGCTTGTCATGCGTTTGACGGCGAAGGCGAAGCCGGCGATGTAGTCGGCGATGAAGCGCTGGCTTGCGGAGTTGGTGAGGTCCCGCTGGTGTTCGCTGATTTGGTCCATGAAGAAGGTGACGACGCGGGGCGAAAACGCTTTCCAAAGGCTTTTTACGTGTTCGCTGTTCCACGGGTTGCGTTTCTGGGGCATGGTCGAGGAGCCGACTTGGTCGTCGGCGAAGCTTTCTTTGAGTTCGCCGATTTCGCTGCGCTGGAGGTTGCGGAGGTCGTCGGCGAGGTTGGCGACGATGCCGAAGGCTGTGTTGAACTCGAGGAGGAGGCGCAGGAGGTATTCGGGCTCGACGAGTTGGGTGCTGTGCTCAGAGGGTTCGAGGCCGAGTTCCGCGAGGTAGCGGCGTTCGAGTTTTTCGGGGTCGGGGCTTATCATGCTTGTGGCGTTGTACGCGCCGACTGCGCCTGAGAGCTTTCCGCACAGGCCGTTTGCGCGCGCCTTGATCTCGAGGATGGACTTTCCCAGTCGCGAAACGTATTCGGCGACGGCGAAGCCGAGTGTGATGGGCACGGCGTGTTGGCCGTGCGTGCGGCCGACTTGCGGGGTGCGGGCGTGCTCTTCGGCGAGGTCGCAGAGGCGCAGCTCGAGGGTCCGCAGCATGGGGATGAGGACGTGGTGTGCGACGCCCTTTATCCGGTAGGAGAGGCTTGTGTCGAGGATGTCGGCGCTGGTGGCGCCTAGGTGGACGAGGGGGGCGACTTCCTGCGGGACGGCGGCCTTGAGCACGTTGACGAGGGCGCGGATGTTGTGGCGGGTCTTCGCTTCTTCGGCATAGACGGCTTCGGGCTGGACGCTTGCGCCTGCGGCGATGAGTTTTTCGCGCAGGGCGGGGGTAAGGGTTCCGCGCTCTTCGAGATGGGCGAGGACGAGGGCGAGCTCGGCCTTGATGCAGGTGAGGATGGCCGCCTCCTCCGACACCCACGGGGCGACGAGGTTGTAGGTTTCCTGCTCGAAAATTGAATAGCGGTGGTCGAGGGGCGAAATGTTCTTAAAGATTGTGCGCACTATCATAATGAACGTCGATTCTAGCATGGTTAGGTCTATGGCGTCCAGTAGGCGAGGCGCGGGGGGCTCCCCTCTCTGCGTCTGATGGGGTATGATGGGCTCTCTATGAATCTTGACTTGATCGTCTTTCTGGGGAATCCGGGAAGCGAATACGCAAAGAACCGGCATAATGCGGGGCGGCTTGTGGCCGACGCGTTTGACGTTCACCTCTCTTGGACGAACAAGTTCAAGGGTTTGTTTTGCTCGGCGCCGCTTGCGGCGTTCGCGCCGTCTTTGCCCGGCGGCGCGCATTTTTTGAAGCCGGAGACGTTTATGAATCTTTCGGGGGAATCGGTGCGGGCGGCGGCTGCTTTCTATAAGATTCCCGCGGCGCATATCCTCGTCGTCCACGATGAGCTTGAGCTTCCTCTGGGTACGGCGGCGTTTAAGTTTTCAGGAGGGCTGGGCGGGCACAATGGCTTGCGCTCGATTAAGGGGTCCCTGGGAACGGCGGACTTCTGGCGGCTCCGCATTGGCATTGGCCGTCCGGCGGGGGGCCGGGGAGAGGCGGACGTGGCAGGCTGGGTTCTTTCCAACTTTAGCGCGGGGGAGGGGGCGGTTCTTGAGCGGGTTCTGCCTGTGTGCGCGGCGGCGCTTGCGCAGGCGATGGTGAGCGGCCCCGACGAGCTGCTTCCCGAATGGAACAAAAAAAAGATCGTCTGAGCGGCTGCGATGAAACAATTTATTCTTGAGTCCCCGCGGGGAGCGGATGGGTTTTTTAGGATTGAAGGGAGGGACTTCCACTATCTGGTGAACGTCCGGCGCATCAAGCGGGGGGATGTGCTGAACGCGGCGCTGCCTTCCGGCGAAAGGGAGGCGTTAAGGGTGAGCGTGGTGGACAGGGGCGGGCGGTTTTGCTTGCTGGCGGGGGCGGGCGGCGTTGCGGAGGGGCTGGAGTATGCGGCGGCGGGGGCCCTCCCCACGATCATCCTCTTGCAGGCCGTGCTGGGGGGCGTGAAGATGAACGCGCTTGTCCGGCAGGCGGCGGAATGCGGGGCAAGCCAGGTGATTCCCTTCGCGGCGGAGCGTTCCGTCCGGCGGGTCGTCCCCGTCGAGCGGCTGCGGCGCATCGTCCGCGAGGCGCGGCAGCAGAGCGGAAGCGGCGTCCCCACGCTTGTTCACGCCGCTTTGGAGGAGCGCGAGGCGCTTTCCCTGTGGGAGGAGGTAAAGAGAACGCACGAGGCCCCGCTTGGTTTGTTCTTTCATACGGCGGTGGAATTGCCGAACGCTGGGGCGGGGCTTGAACATTGTTCGATAGCCCTGCATAGTTGCTTAAAAGAAAAAGCCGATGCGATTGTGTTGGCGCTGGGGCCGGAAGGCGGCTTTTCCGAGCGCGAGGCGCGGGAATTTTTAGCGCGGGGATTCAAACCGGCAAGCCTGGGGCCGACGGTCCTGCGGGCGGAAACGGCCTCGCTCTGCGCGCTTGCCGCCGTTCGCATCATTTTATGGGAGAGGGATTCGTGGAATTGACGCGCGAAAGAATAGAGTTGTTAAAGGTTCCCCTAGACATTGTTCCCCACGACAAGCTCGAAGAGATAATTTTCGATCTGTTGAAGGACGGCGGCGGGGGGGGAAAGAACATCGTCCTCTTGTCCGTCTGGGATCTGCTGCGCGCGCGCCACAACGTCGAGTACCGCGAATACGTCCGGGGCGCGGCCCTCGTCATACCCATTTCCAAGAGCCTGGTGCGGGGGGCGCGATTTCTAACGGGAAAGGTTCCCCAGCGGTATATGCCCTTCAACTTCATCATCGCGGCGCTGACCATTCTGGAAAAGAGGGAGCGCACGATATACCTTCTGGGGGGCAAGACCGCGGCGCTGGCCAAAACCGAAAAGCACCTCCGCGCGACCTTTCCCAAGCTTCGCATCGTCGGGCGGTTTCCCGGGCGCTTCAAGAAGCATACCGAGGAGACGCTCATACAAGTGATCCGCAAATCGGCGCCGAGTCTGTTGCTCGTCAACGAAGGCGTGTCCGGCGGGGAACGCTGGATAGCGCGGAACAGCGTCAGTCTGAACGTCGGCCTACGTCTCTGGGTAAGCGACATTTTCGACGTCTTCGCCAAGCGCAAAAAACGCCCGTCGAAGGTGGTCTTCGACAACGGCCTGGAGTGGGTCGGCTTCTGTTTCCAAAGCCCCCTGCGCTTTTTTAGGATTTTCCGGTATCTGTATTACAACATCCTGTTGGTCGTCTACAAGCTGCGCCCCAAACAAGCGCCCTTGAGCGCCCAAACCCCCTAAAATTCCCGCCCCTATGAATTGTAAAACAAAATGCGATACTATATGTTATCTAAACGAGAGAGGTGGTTCATGAAAAAACATCTGTTTTTATGCGCATTGAGCGTTCTTTTTGGCAGTCTTCTTTTTCCCCAGGATGTGGACATCCAGACGGTGGCGACAGTCAACCTGACCCGGACCGAATTCATCCCCGTGAAGCAGCTGAGGACGAGGGTTGACGCGATAGAGAAGGCGACGGGCCGCAAGCTGAACGTCGATGAAAGGCGGGAAATCTTGGGCGGCATGATAGACGAAATGCTGATATTGCAAGCGGCGGCGCGGGACCGCGTCAGCGTCGAGGAAGGGACGGTAAACCAGCAAATAGAAGATTGGCGCGCTCAGCTTACCCAGCAAGCGGGGCGCAAACCGACCGATGCGGAATTCGCCAAGGCGGTGAAGTATCAGACGGGCCTCGAACTCGGCGCGTTCCGCGAACAGATGAAGAAGCAGCTCACCTTTCAGAAGTATCTTATGGAAAAAAAGGGCTCCATCCTGCAGTCGGCGAAGGAGCCCACCGACGCAGAGGTTCAGGCTGAGTACCGGCAGTGGGCGACAAGCGCGGACGGCATAGCGCGGCTTACCCAGGAGGAGACCATCCTCTTTGCGGCGATCGTTTTTCCCTACGAAAAGGATGCGGACAAGGCGAAGGCGCGCAGCGGCGCGGAAAATCTGGCGAAAGAGATCGGCGGGAACGTCAGCAAGTTTGACGAGAAGGTTCAGCAGAAGCAGAATACGGAATATCGCGCCACGCCAAGCGGCGTCATGCAGAAGAACAAGAAGGCGCAGAGCGAAGTTGGGCAGGCGTTCATGGACGCCGCGTTCGCCTTGCCGTACGACCCCAAGACCGGTGCGACGGAAGTTTCCCGGGTGCTTGAGGCGGCGCCGTCAGGCGCGGCGCAAGGCTTTTACATCATCAAGCTTACCAAGAAATATCCGTTCAAGTCTCCCCTCGCGCTGGACGACACGATGATTCAGTACGGCGAGACGGTAAGGACGGTTATCCGGGCGGCGCTCGCGCAGGAAAGGCAGCAGGATGCGATAGTGAAAGCGCAGAAAGAGCTGACCGACGAATTGCGGAAGAACACCCCGTTTAAGATCAACGAACAGTATCTTAGCTACAACTGATGTCGCGGAGGAAAGCACGCATCCTAGCCTTTCAAGCGCTCTACTGTTATGAGGCGGCGAAGCCGGACATACCGGAATTGCTTAGCTTTGCCTGGGAGGACAAGCCGGGTGACGAGGCGGTTCTGACCTTTGCCCGCGTTCTTGTTGCCGGCACGATAGAAAATCTTGCTCAGATTGACGAAAAAATAAAAGAACGTCTTGTCGGTTGGCAAATCACGCGGATAAAACGGGTTGATTTGGCGTTGCTTCGCATCAGCGTGTATTCATTGCTCTTTCAAAAAGAGGTTCATCCGGGCGTTGTGATCGAGGAAGCGATTGGCATTTCGCGTGCCTATGGGGAAGACGGAGCCTTTCGGTTCATAAACGGGGTGCTTGACGCCATCAGCGTCGCGTCAAGGGGCGGCGAGGCGCCGCCGCCTCCAGACTCCGACCTGGAGTCTGCAGACAAAGCCGCGCAGTCCAGGGAAAACGGCCTATTGCGAGGAGGTCCTGGGGAGACTGGGGCCCCCAGAGACGACGAATGAGGTTTAGGGCGTGGGGAAACGGGCCTCGCGCCGAGGGGTGCGGTCGGCGTATTTAAATTTTACGCCCCATTCGATTTCGGCTTGGCGCACTCCGGCGTCCACCCATGCTCTCATTTCCTCATCGGATGTAAAAGCATTCAATTTTTTTGAGTACGCGCGCTTCACCGCCCGCAAATGGGCCAACAACTCTCTCTCGGTCATCTCTTCTTTCGACTTTTTCTTAACTGTCATAGTCCACTATTTCCTTTGGGGCGCTTAGGCCTACTTGTTGATAGCCTTCCCGTCTGTTTATCAAACCCGTTCCTATGATGGTTTTGAGCTTTACGATGTGATTGTAGTTGTAACTTATCACAAAATCAAGCCTATTGACCGTTGCCGCCGCGATATGTAAGGCGTCGTCTTTGTATTTTTCGGGTATTATCCCCTTTTTGATATAAAGCGCGCCAAGCCGGCCGATTTCGGCATCGGAAGGCAGTACCTCAATATGGTATTTGTCGACTAAGCTGTTCATGGCGTTGAACCTTTCCGCGGTGTCTTTGCTCAATTCATCGATTACATAGTTGGAGGTGTACGCCTTATACTTTCCGGCGGCTATATCGGCAAACAGCCGTTCTGTGTAAACTTGTTTCTCTTTTCCTTTTCCATAAAAGTAAAAGTTAAACGTCGTTGTTTCAAGAAACAGTTCCGGGTCGTACATGAGCACAGTCTGACGGAAATCCAAAAATATGTCCACACGAAGACTAAGAGCCTTCGTGCGTGCGGAGGGGGCTCCCCCCTTAGGGGATGGAGGTGTATAATCAGTCTATGCGGCGTTTCTCGGTGTGGTTGCTTTTTTTGGCGTCGGTCGCCTTGACCGGCGCGGCGGCGCAGGAAAACTTCTTCCTGGATGTTCCTCGCGCTTTCTCCACCGGACAGGGGGCGTTTCCCCGAACGGCAAGCTCGGCGGACTTTGCCTTGGTGGCGTGGCAGGAGTCCGTCAAGTCTGCGCGCGGGGCGCGGGAAACGGGCGTCATCTCGATTTCTTTGGCGACGCGGGGAGCGAAAGACGCCGAATGGAAGGTATTCCGGCGCGCCATCGGCTCCTTCCCTTACTCCAGGGAGCTTGAGCCCTCCATCTTTACGGCGACGATTGACGACAAGGGGAGGATCTTCATCTGCGTCGCGCGCTCGCCGCAGCAAACGGAGGTGTACGTCTCCGGCGACCGAGGGGCGCACTTCTCTTCATACTCGCTGGACGCGGGTGGTGAGGCGTCCGGCGCGTCGGCGTCGGGATCGCAGGCCGAACGTGCGGCGGCGGCCGACGCAAACGGGGAGATCCTTGTGCCGCGCATTTTCCAGGCGAGCGGCGGCGCGTACCTTGTCTTTATCGTGCGCTATGTGGGCGACGCGGCGAACCTTTACTATGCGCGCTCTGGAGACGGCGTTGTCTGGTCGGCTTTCGAGCCCTTTGTCCAAAATCCGGCTTTGCGTCTGAACTTTCTTCCCTCTCATGTGGCTTTGAGGGGGAAGGATTACCTGGTCTTTCAGTCTTTTGTGTCGGAGGCCGGCGCCGCGGGCGGCGTGGGCGGCGGCCGGACGAGCTATCAGCTTTATATGCAGGTGAGCGAGGATGGGGGGAAGACGTGGAGCTTTGCGCGGCGTGTGAGTGATTTTGGCAATCCCTCTGGAGCGGGCGCGGACGCTGGAGCCTTTAGCAACGAGCGGGTTCATCTTTCGGTCTTTGAGGGGCGCATCTTCATGGTGTGGGAGCGCCGTCTGGGCAGGGGGCAGCCGGCGATTTACGGGGCGCTGCTGGACGACGCGGGGGCGCTTGCGGGCCAGGCCGAACGGGTGAACTCGGCGCCTCAGGCGGCGTGCAACAATCCTGTGGGCTTTGTCTTTGACGGGAGGCGGCACGTCCTCTGGTGCGACAACCGCACGGGGCGCAACGCGGTTTTTTGGGGGACGCGACTGGGGGCGGACTGGGAGAACCGCGCGGTTTCCCAGTCGGAGGATGCGTCGATTTTCCCTTATCCGGCGCTCTTAGGCCAGAAGGTTTATCTCTTTTGGGAAGATCGGAGCGACAAGGGGAGCGCGATTTACGCTACGGGGCCGGATGAGCGCGCGGAGGCTCCGGAGATTCGCGCGCTTAACTTTACGTCCGGCAAACGGATTGCCGGCGACATGGCCCGCCTTTCGTGGAACGTTCCCTCCGACCCTTCGGGCATTCGGGGGTTTTCCTGGGTGTGGAGCCGCGACCCTAAGGCCGAGCCGCCGCCACAGGTGCGCGGCTGGGTCGATTCGACGAGGGCGGACGAGTACGCGAACGAGGACGGCGCCTGGTACTTCAAGCTGAAGGCGCAGGACTTTGCGGGCAACTGGTCGCCTGCTTCCCAAGTCGTGTTTGTCCGCGACAAGACGCCGCCTCCTGCGGTTCGCATTCAGGGGCTGCCGCTGGACGCCGGAGGGTGGGCGGCGTCGAACGATCTGCGCTTCCGCTGGAGCGGGGGCGACGTGCCCGATCTTGCAGGCTACTCGTGGGAGCTGCGCTATCTGGGGCCCGCCGGGCCGCTGCCGGCGTCGGTTCCCGCGCGGGAGCCAGAGAGAGCCTTCCACGCGGTTCGCGTCATGGGGCGGCAAACATCGGCGTTCTACGAAAATGAGGACGACGGCCTCTGGCGCTTCACCGTCCATGCGATTGACGATGTGGGAAACGTCAGCGCGGCGGCGGCGCTTTCCTTCAAGACCAATAAATACGTCGTCCGCACGTACATCGGCTACCTCGACGCTTCCCAAGAATTGATGGGGGACCTTCGCCTGCGGATTATCGGGCGCGGCTTTGCCGAAGACGGCGAGATCGCGGGCATCATCCTGGGGAACACCGACGAATCGGGCTACGAAAGAACGCTCTCCCTCGCTTCGGGCGAGTTTGCCATCGTGAACGACCGCGAGATCGTCGCCGAAGCGGTTGAAAATCTTCCCGCGGGGCGCTATCGTGTTACGCTGGAACATCCAAGGCGGGGCACGACCCAGGCCGGCGAAACGGTTGGCGTAGGGCGGTCGCTTACCTACAAGTTCGGCGATTACACGGCCTTCTGGAAAGCTTCGTGGGTTGCCGACGCCTCCCGCCGTCTTACGCTGGGCTTTTCCCAGCCGGCGTTCGTCGCCTTCGTCGTCCTGTGCGCGCTGTGCCTTGTTGCCGCGCTGCGGGCCTTGACGCTGGCTGTTGCAGAAGGAAGGGCGATTCGGATTGAAACGCTTGCTATCTTAAATGGAAGTATGATGCCGACTGAAAAAAAGAAAACGCTGGCCGGGCTCCGGCGGCGCGGCGTAAGCCTGCGCGTAAAGCTCGTCTCCTTTTCCGTGTTTCTGGTCGTCGCCGTCGTCGTGATGGTGGCCGCCCCCCTCTATCTGATGATGACGCAGAACCAACAGCAAACGCTCAAGGAGAGCCTCTGGGACCGTTCAATCGTCCTGCTCAACAGCCTGGAGTTGGCCGCGAAGAGTTATTTTCAGGCGGACAACGTCATCGAGATGGGCATCCTGGCGACCCAGACGGCGGCCATCCCCGAAGCGCGGTACATCACGATCACCGGCTTTTCCCGTGAAACGTCGGCAAGCGACAATTATGTATGGGCGAGCAACGACCCCGACCTTCTTTCAAAGATAGACACGCCGGAATACCTGCCCAGCCTTTCCCGCATCAGCGACGAGGTGCAGACGCTGATTGCCGGCAGGGAGGCGCAGCTCAACGCCACCGCGCGCGAGGCGTTGACGCCCATGGCAAAGACCGTCGACGGCTTAAGCCGCGAGGCCGCGCTCATCGCGCTCCGCGACGATGCCGTATCCGCCGCGCGCCGACGGAACATCCAGGAAACCTCCAATTTGATACAGGCCGAGGTCCAAGCCTACCTCAAAGACCTCTCGTCGGCGGTGTATTCGACGCCGCAATACGACACAAGCATGGTCCGCAAGGAAGGCATCCCGTACAACCTGTATAAGCCAATCATGTTTCGTCAGAGCGGCAGCGACGTCTACGTCCGCGGCTGGATTAGGCTCGTCATCTCGTCGGACCCCATCATCCTGGCGGTAAAAGAAGAACAGCGCGCCACGCTCCGGCTCATCGTTTCCATCGCACTCGCCGCCGCCTTAATGGGAACCATAGGCACGCTCATCCTGGCCAACTACATCATCCTCCCCATACGCTCCCTCGTCAGCCACGTCGAAACCATAAGAGACACAGAAGACAAATCCGAGCTCGAAGGCCTGGACATAAGCATAAAAACCAACGATGAAATCGGCGCCCTGGGCGACACCATCAACGACATGACGCATGGACTCATCAAAGCTTCCCTCGCGTCCAAAGAACTCATGATCGGCAAGGAAATACAGAAGAAGTTCATCCCGCTGGAAGTAGGCACAGACGGCAATAAACTCACCATAGGGTTTAAGGAAACGGCAAAGGCCGAGTTCTTCGGCTATTACGAGGGGGCGAAGGGCGTCTCCGGCGACTATTTCGATTACCGCGACCTCGACGGACGGCACTTCGCCGTCATCAAATGCGACGTCGCCGGCAAGGGCATCCCCGCCGCGCTCATCATGATTCAGGTGGCCACGCTCTTCGTCAACTTCCTTCGACGCTGGAAGACGCGCGGAGGCTCCCCGATAAACGACCTCGTCTACGAGATCAACGACTTTATCGAACAGCTCGGCTTCAAGGGCCGCTTCGCCGCGTTCACCCTCTGCCTTTTCGATACGGAGACCGGCGCGCTGCAATTCTGCAACGCCGGCGACAATTTAATACACTACTACGACAGCTCCGAGCGCAAACTCAAAGTCTTCGCCCTGCCGCAAACGCCCGCCGCCGGCGTGCTGCCCAACAGCATCGTCGAAGCAGGCGGCGGCTATAAAATACAAACCTTCAAACTCGACCCGGGGGACATACTCCTGCTCTACACCGACGGCATAGAAGAAGCGAAGCGCAAGTTCCGCGACGCGACTTTCGCCGAAATCGTGTGCGCCGAAGGAGGCGCACCGGACAGCCCCCACGGAAACCACGTCGCAGGACAAGACTCCGAAGAACTCGGCGCCGACAGGGTCGAGGCAATCGGCAACGCCGTCATGAATAAAAAAGAGTACGTCCTGTTCAAGTATCACAATCCGCACGGCGACATCGCGTACCATTTTGATTTTTCACAAACGGCGGGCGGCGTTGAAGACCTCATCATGGCCCTCGTCAGCGTCGAAAAAATATTCCGCTTGTGGAGGAATCCCGCGTCCAGCCTGGGCGACAAGGTAGTGGTTGACCGGAAAATCGACGCCTTCCTTAAAAAATGCTTCGTCGATTACCCCACGTTCATCCAAGAAACCGAAGAACCCGCCGAAAAATCCGCCTACGTCCACTACCCCCACATAAACGAAGACGAACAGTACGACGACCTGACGATCCTGGGCATCAAGCGAAAACGCTAAGAGGGGCGCCGAGTGCGCTTCTTGGCGCCACAGGCGCTTTTTGCGGCCTACGGCGCTAAGCCCCCAGCGATACGCCTTATGCTCGCGGGCCGCCCTCCCCAGCTTTCGGCTTTGTTTTTGTAAAGAGGGGAGGAGGGGGGCGCTCCCCCTAGGGAACGATCACGCCCCGGGTTGCGCTCCACGGGCCCCTCTTTTCGCCCGAAAAGACATAGCGCATCGCGTAGTAAAGACATTTGCCTCGGTCTTGACGGAACTCGCGCTTCCAGGGGTTGCGCGTAAAGATTTCATGGTTGAAGAACGTGTTCGGCGGCTGGGCAAGCGCATCCGTGAGTTCCCAGCCCACCTCCACCGCGATAGCGCGGTGCGGCCTGCGCTTCCGGCAGCGCAAGCGCACCACACCCGGCGACAGCGGACTCGTTACCGCATGACTTTCCGGAGTCTCTTCCCGCTCTCTGTCCCGCGCCGCCCCCCGTCCGGCGACCGCAACATCCATCGCATCTTTTTCGATGTGCGGCATCTTCCGATTGCACCGCACGAAGTCCCGCGCAAAGGCGCGCATGGCGTCGGACGCGCAGCGCCTGTCGGCGTCCTTGCCCACCTTATTCGACCCCGTAGGCGCTTCACGGTAGAGCGCGCACGCATCCGCGAACGCCAGCATGGCCTTCTGGAGCGCCTCGCACTCCTCATCCGGCCAATCGAACGCCGCCCGCTTCGCGCCGTCGCCCACGATGCGATTCCAGTGGCCAATCATGTCCAGCAGGTCATGTTCCCGCCGTGGAATCCAGTCTGGATTGCCCATATTCTCTCCTTTGCCTTCCGC
>JAITNO010000186.1 GCA_031290405.1 Spirochaetaceae bacterium | reverse complement strand
AGGAACTCCGTGCACGTATTCCGCTGAATAAGCTGCATCTTCACCGGACGACCCAGCGTTCCCACATCCTCCAGCTTCTGAAGCGGCCCGTTCTTGTCGCTCACCCACCACATATGCTGAAGGTGAATGTCCGTAATCGAATCATCAGGCTCAGCGTCCCCCAGAGCGACGCCCCGAATCTTCGCGCCACCCTCGCGCGCAATCGCAATCGTGTTCGGGTGAGCGTCGCCCACATCGTTGTCGCCGGACGCCACCGACGGCACACGCTGGGAACCCTGGATCTCGCCCGTAAACACAATCTCGACGCCCTCACGCTCAAAGAAGCCCCGTTTCACACCCACAATGTAAGGCGTCCCCGAGCAATCAAGCCGCGACCACGTCTTAATCTTGTAGACCTCCTTCCCGCCTGAGCCGACTTCCGCCTTTACCACGCGGCCAGTCCGCTTTTGGCACGACGCCGCAGACAGGGCCGCAACAACACCAACAACCAATAAAACATATTTACGCATAAACAACACTCCTAAAGAATTAAACTAGAGACCACACGAAGCCGATCCCCCAAGCCCGACGCATCCAGAACCCACAATCACACAACGCTTAACACATAACACACCTCCAATAAGCGGGGTCCACTGCAAAATCACCCCATCGGCGCATCTTCTTTCCAGATAAGAGCACGCCGCTCAAGACGCTCCAAAAGCCAGTTCAACAATAAACCCAGAATCGCAATGATAATCACCGCCACAAACAACCGACGCATCTGAAAGTTCACCTGAGCGTTCGCCACAAGAAAGCCCAGCCCCGCCGTCGCCCCAATCATCTCCGCCGCAATCAGCATGAAAAAGGAAGTCCCGCCACCCTGCTTAAGCCCCGCGAAGATGTGCGGCGCCGCCCCGGGCAGCACAACCTTCCAGAACAAGGCCAGCTTAGGCGTCCCCATAGCCAGCGCCGCCTTCACCAGAAGAGGGTCAATGCCCCGCACACCATTGATCGTCCCAAACAGAATAGGCCACACACTCACCCAGAGGATAATCACCACCTTCGTAAGCTCTCCAATCCCAAACAGAATGATGAACACCGGAAACATCGAGAACGGATTGATCTTCGCCAGCAGCGTAAGCAGCGGATTGAGGTACTCCTCAAAACGCTTGAACCAGCCCCCCAGCAGAAAACCCAGAGGCAGCGCAATCGCCGACGCCGAGAAAAACCCCAACGCCGTCCGCTTCAGGCTCACGAGGATGTGCACATAGAGCGGAGCCATCTGAGAGCCCTGGCTCTTGCCGCCGCCGACGCCCCACATCTGCCCCATCGTCACAAAAATCTCCGACAGCGGCGGGATGAATTGCCTGTCCAGCAGCCCAAGCCTCGGCGCCACCTCCCAGAGCGCGAGGAACGCAATCACAGCAACACCCTTCCGGTAATAAAAAAACAAGCGCTCCCGCAGCGACTGCGCACCCAACAACACCCTCTCCTGACCTTTCATGCCTTACCCTCTTTCCCCCCACACACACGACCAAAAAAAAGGCTCCCCAACCGACCGATGCGGCAGGCCCCAAGGCCGCGCCGCAATCGTTCAGTCAGGAAGCCTCCGGTTCTCCGGTCAACTTCACTCTAACACTGGGTCAGTGTCCCATCAGCGTAAAAAAATGTCAAGCGCCTCCGCGAGGGGGGGCGTGGGATGGAAAGGGGGCGTGGGGGCACTTACCGGTTAATGCCCCGTATGCGCGCCGCTTTGCCCTGGTAGTAGCGGTGCGTGCCGTCTTTGGGGTTTAACGTCCGCCGCCTGTCGATTTCGTCCTGCATGGCTTGCCGCACCGCTTCGGCAAAGCTTTGGACGGAATCCAGGTCGAGGGAATCGTTCTCCTTATGGCGGATAAAGTCTTTGGGGTAAAACGGGTCCAACACGACAAGACGCCGCTTGTGAAACCGCCGCCCCCCCTCGCTGATGATGGTAACGATGGGAATGACGGGCAGATTGAGTTTCGCCGCCGCCCAAAACGCGCCGAACTTGAAGCGCTCGATGCGCTGGCTGTTAAGGGACAGTTCGCCTTCGGGATAAAAATGGATGAAATGCCGGTAACGGAACGCAGGTTTCGCCGTCTCGATCAGTTTTTCGAGGCCCCGCATTCCCGGTGGCAGCGGCACGCCGCCAAGCAATCGGGTGAATGTTCCCAGCACGGGCGTTTCCACCGTCGCTTCGAGGAGGGTCTGGTATATAAGGCGCGGCAAGGCGGCGCCTGAAATCATGATGGGGTCCAGATACGCAGTGTGGTTTGAAACGAGGACGGCGCCTCCGTTAAGGCGGCGCAGTTTCTTGTGCCCTTCGTAGCGTATCGAGTATAAGAGCGCCACCAACAGATACGCGATCGGCCATAGGCAAGAAAAAACAAGCCGCGACACGGCCCTAAAGAAGAATGAAAAGTTGATGAGGTCTTTCCCGCGCCGGTATGCCATTAGCTGACGATGCGCCCCTTCCAGGAGAAGCCGCGCCCGGCGATGGTCCTGAAGCCCGACCAGAGGATCATATACACGAGGCAACAGTACGTTACCGGCCATAGGAGGGCGTTGTACCAGCTCATGCGGCGCGCGATGAAGAGGATAAGCCAGGTCAGCGTCGTCAACGCGTTTATGGCGACGATAAAAGAAAGCTGCGGGCTGTGGGCGACGATCGACCATATCAAAAGTGGAAACGGCATTAAGAAGAAGAGCAGGGCCAGCAGAGCGATGAAAATCAACAGGAAAATGTTCTTGCCCAGGAAATCGTAGATGTTCTTCCCGATGCCGTGCACCGCCGCGAAAAAGCCGTGATACATTCTGCAAAACACCTGGTCGCTCAAATCAAGAAACTCGGTCTTATAGCCGCATTCTTTTATATAGCGCGACATATAGACGTCTTCGCTCGTCTTCTTCTTGAACGCCTCGAAGCCTCCCGTTTTGACGAACACATCCCGTTTGATGGCTATATATTGCCCTACGGCGGCGGAAAAAAACCCGTTGCGGACAAACCGGTTGAGGAACAGCGGAATGACGAAACCGGTAAGCAAAAAGATGACGGGAACGGTAACGCGCTCGCCGAAACTCTTGAGTATTTGCCCGACAAAGCCGGAAATAAAATCAGCCTTTGTGTGCTCTATGTTGGTAACGGCCCAGGAGACGCTGGTGGGCGAATGAATCGTGTCGGCGTCGGTAAAAAGCAAGATGTCGCCCGTCGCCTGTTCCGACAACTGCTGCAACGCAAAAGGCTTGCCGTACCAATCGCTTCCCAGGGGCTTCCCCTTGAATATTTTAAGGCGGGCGTCCTCTTCCGCTTTTTTTTGAAGAATCGCCCAGGTGGCGTCGCTGGAATTGTCGTCGATGACGAGCACCTCATAATCCTGGTAATCCTGGTTAAGCAGGCCCTCAAGACAGCGCCCGATGTTGTCCTCTTCGTTCCGCGCCGGAACCATGACGGACACAAAAAGGCCGGACTTTACCGCCGGCTTCGACGTGTTCAGCCTCATCCCGACGACGTTGGTAAATCCCATTAAAAAAAAGTACACAACGACGGTAATCAACCCGACGCTATAAAGAAATATCAAGAAGCCCATGTCCATAACGCGTTAGCCCTGCAACTCCGCTTTTAATTCAACGCCGACAAACTGGTTCGACGGATAGACGCTCAAGGCCTTGTCTATCCAGTGCAACGCCTCAGCCTTCTTGTTGTCTTTTACATGGCCATAGGCAAGCGCCGTATACACATTGAAAAGATCGTCTTTTTCGAGCTCGTTGCCGCCGTCCAGAATGTCCCGCATCATCTTGACGCCCTTGTCAATGTCGTTGAATGGGCGCGGGGCGTAGACCCAGCGCGAGGCGATAAGATACTGGGCCTTCGCGTTTTTCGGATTGAAGCGCAGGGCCTCACGAGCAAACTTCTCGACGTCCGTCCCGTTCATCATGACCCACCAGGTGGACTTTAACGCGCACAGCTGGGAGAGGCTTTCCGCGCGGTTCGTCCAGCCAATCGCCGACCCCTGCGCTTCGAGGGACGTTACCGCATCGGCGACGGCCCGTTCATAATGCTCAATGGCCTTGTCTTTGATCTTGAAATACTGATAGGCGCGGCCCATAAGATAGTCGCAGCGCGACCTCATATCCAAGCGGCCGGCGCCGGGGAGCCCGTCCGCCCGTTCAAACGCCGCGCGGTAGATGGGGACGACTTCCCCCGCCGCGAGGCGCTGTTCGTAGACCGCCTCGCGCAGGGGGACAAGCCATTCGGGAAGCTCATCCGTGTACAGCGCGACGTCGGCTGCCCAATCCGCCGCCGCCCCGCGTTCTTCAGCCTTAAGCGGGCTCCTCGTCCTAATGAACGTAACCGTCGCGATAAGAATGATAAGTATGATGATCAGCTTCCGCATCTCCCCTCCTGGCGGGAATAGGCATGACCGACAATCGCCCCCATGACCGCCATCATCCTCTCATTATAGTTTAAGAAGTTCAAGAGGGTTCACCGCGCGCCCGTTTTTGTAGATCGCAAAGTGCAGGTGGGAGCCCGTGCTGTGCCCCGTATTGCCCACCTCGCCAATCTTGTCGCCCTGACCCACCTTCGCCCCCTGCGAAACCGCAGTCGAGCTTAGGTGGGCGTACATCGACTGATAGTCGCCCGGATGCGAGACAATCACGTATCTGCCGAACACCGGACTAAAGGCAACCGTCGTTACCTTTCCGTCGCGCGTCGCCTTCACCGGCACCCCCGTCTCCGCCGCCAGGTCGATGGCGTTGTGGTAGCGCCGTTCCCCCGTGAACGGGTCCTTCCGCCAGCCAAAACTCGAACTCAGCCGCCCGCGAATCGGGTAGATGAACAGCTCGCCCAGCGCCATCTTCAGATCCTCCGCGCGCATCTTCGCCCCCGGAATGAAGAGCTGCGTCCCCGCCGACAACTCGGAGGACATGATGTCGTTCGCGTCCAGAATCGCGTTAAGCGGCACCGCAAACCGCTCGGCAACAGCCTCGTAGCCGTCCCCCTTTGCCGCAGTGTAGGGAATCCCGTCCATGTTCGGAATGCGGAGTACATCCCCCTCGCGGATGGAGCGCGCATTCTTCATCCCGTTGGAGGCCACAACCGCGTCCATCGACAGCGCGTGGTCAGCCGCAATCTTCGACACACTGTCCCCCTTCTTAACCGTATAGTATTGCCAGCCAAACGTCTCGCTCGTATTTACCGGCAGATTGTCCCGATGGATGTCGCCGTTCACCTCGTTTGCCGCCGTCCCGTTCCCCGCGGCAAAGCCAAGCAGATCCCGCCTGATGCGCCCATCCGGCGGAGGCTGAATGATGTTTTCGCCGCTCTGCCAGAGGAGCGCGTTGTAGGCAAAAAAGGCAAGGACCGCACACGCCGACAGCACAAGCGCAAGGCGAAACGCCGGCCGCCCGTCAAAACGCGCCCGTGCGTCCGCCTCGCCGCCGTCCGCCGCAGGCGGCTGGGCCGCAACCGGCGCGTCAGCCCTTGGCCGCTCTTCCTTTTTAAGCCTTGTCCAGCGGCTGACCGGCGCTTCAGGCTTCTTCGCCTGCCCCTCGAACCCCGCCGCCGCAACAGCCGCGCCGTCAAGAACATCCGCCTGGCGCGCCCGCAGAGAAACCTCGTTATGAATAACAACCCCCTCTGCCGCATTCCGATACCGTCCCGCCGGCCGCTTCCGCACCACATCCTGCCGTGGCTTCAACGCCGCATTCCCCCGCGAAAGGTGCGACTCGCTTCGTCTGCGTTCCACACGCTGCGCTTTCAATATGTCAGTATAATTATTCGGCATACCCATTTATCGGAACATTCCAAAAAAACTTCAATGCAAGGGGGGGGGCCCCCCAGCCCGGAGCCACCCAAGACGACAGCGCTGGAAGCGCCAGGACTGCGGTACTGGAAGCCCCCCCCTCGCCCCCGCTTAAACCGAGGCGGCGGTCTTTTCCCGCTATGCTGTGCGCGTTTTGTTAAGGGGGCGGAGGCGAACGGCGCATCCGCCATGGCGAACGGCGCATCCGCCACGGCGAACGGCGCATCCGCCACGGCGAACGGCGCATCCGCCATAGCGGACGGCGCATCCGCCATAGCGGATGGCGTATCCGCCATAGCGGATGGCGTATCCGCCATAGCGGATGGCGTATCCGCCATAGCGGATGGCGTATCCGCCATAGCGGACGGCGTATCCGCCATAGCGGATGGCGTATCCGCTCTAGCGGACGGCGTATCCGCTATAGCGGATGGCGTATCCGCTCTAGCTGATACGCCCCGCGCCGAGCCGTCAAAACTGCGTGCCACGCCCGCATGAGCCCCTTTTGAGCCCTCCGGCGTTGCGTCCCGCGAAATACGCTTTGAGTTTGGGGGCCGCCCTCCCCGTTCGGCATACAGAATGCCGCGTTCGGCATACAGAATGACCCCCGCGCCGAGCCGCCAAAACCGCGCGCCACGCCCGCATGAGCCCCTTTTGAGCCCTCCGGCGTTGCATCCCCG
>JAITNO010000042.1 GCA_031290405.1 Spirochaetaceae bacterium | reverse complement strand
CGAAATACGCTTTGAGTTTGGGGGCCGCCGTCCCCCGCTTTGGGTTTTTTTGCAGTGGTTTTCGGCATTGAGGTCAAATGTGAAAAGTGAGTATGCGGGCGTCAAAACACCCTCCGCAGGGTCTGTGGAGGGCCTTTCGTCGATGAGGGCTTGACAGAGTTTGTTAGGGCTGTATAATCGCGTTCGCACGTCAGGGCCATCATTTCCCCTCGCGCGCGCGAGAGAGTCAAGAGCTAGGGTCTTATGGTTTCTGTTCACCATGCTCCCATTATCGCATGGCTTTTCTGGCGTGTCAAGCTTTTTTTAAGCCGGCCTGGGGCGCATCAATCCCACCTCAACCGCCCGCCGTCAATCCCCTCACGTAGGCTATCGCCGCTTCAAGCTGGGCGTCCGTTCCGCTTGCAAAGGCGCTCAGGTTAAACTCAATGCGCTCGTCGGGCTCTAGTCCCACGCCTTCAAAGACTTCCCCGTTCAGGCCTTGCGCTTGCAGGCCTGCCTGCACCACCCCCGTCCACAGCTTGTTGTGCGTAAAGCTGCCCCCGTGCGTAATCACCGGCGAAGCGTCGCCCACGCGCAGCCCCACCGCCCCCCAGGTCGTCGTGCCGATAAGCCGCCCACCCGTCGCCCGTATCGCCAGCGACAGCAATTCCGCGCAGGAGATCGTGTAATCGTCGACGAGGGCGGCCAGCGGCATCCTCCCCGCGTTGGCCGCCCGATGCGCGCCTGCGGGATTGGCCCTTACGACGTAGGGCAGAGTGGGCGCGTAATCCAAACGGTTGACGCCCTTCTTCGTCCGCGTCCACGCGAAGTGCAGGTCGCCTGCAAGCAAGGGGCTTAAGAGCAGCGGTATGTCCGCGTTGTAGCCGCCGGTGTTCCCCCGCAGGTCGAATATGACGCCCATGCACTGCGCGTCCGTAACGCGGCTTAGGTACGTTCCTATGAACCCCGACGGGTTGGAGCCGAGATTCTCCGTAATGGTAAACTCGTTGAAGGAAAGGTAGGCGATGTAGCCGTCGCCGCCGCCGTCGTCGTCAATCTTCCCCAGAGCAATGTGCAATGAATCCGCCCCGGCTCGCAGCCCTTCATCGATGATATACCCCGGCCGAATGCAGCCCTCCCAATAATTCCAGTTGCTTGCGTTCAAGGCGCTTGGCGTCCCCGACCAATTGTTGCGGTAAAACGTCTCTTTGGGGTTGTCCCTGCCGGGATTGTCGGTAAAACGCTTCTCTATCCTGTCCGCAGACGGGCTGACGGAGGAGAGGGAGAGGCCGCTCTCGAAAGAAATATGCAGGTGCCCGTCGCACAGCGGCGCAACCATGTCCGCGATATGCTGCCGCGCCGCCTCTGCGTTGGCCGGATACGGGCCCAGCGCGTCAAAGCGCGGCTTGTAGGCCCTCCACACGGCGTCCCAGTAGCCGGCCGGCTCCGCATCCCAGTAGAGGTAGTTCTCGCTCATGCCCTGCCAAAAGGCCGCAAAGATGTCGCCGTAGGAATCCGACGCCGTGGCGTAGGTCGTCCCCTCATCGGCGTTTGTCTGGGCAAGCGGCAGCAGATCAAGCTCCGGCCGGCACCCGCCCAGCGCCGACGCCAGAAGGAGCGCGCCTGCAAGGGCAAGGGCAGGGAGCCTATCGCTCATGTTACGCATATTTCTTATGTTACTCGGCTTTCTCATTTCCCTCAGCTTTCTTGGCTTCCTCATTCCCCTCAGCTTTCTTGGCTTCCTCATTTCCCTTCGCATCAGTTCCCTCATGCTCCTGAGCCCTCTCCCGCAAAACGCCCGGACGAATCAAGACGCCGACAAGGATGGACAGCGCGTCGTTCATCTTGGGCGCGAAGGCGCGCGCCTGATAGGTCTTCTGCAAGTCCGTAAAACCGTAGTGAAGGCGGCATTCCAGAAACACGCTGAACGCCTCGCGGTCCAGTTGAACGCCCAGGCCGCAGAGGAGGCCGCCGTCAAAACGATTGTCCCGCTCGTCGTCGAACGCGTAGTCCACGTCGTAGCGGTGCACGCTGCTCGTCGTCCACCCGTAGAACGGATGCCCCGACTGGGCGGCCAGCCCCAGCCCCGCGTCGCCGCCGTGCGCCCACACGCCTGCAAAGCCGCCGCCCGTGGCAAAAAGACGCACCCGCCGCCGGGCGTCAAGGGCCGTCGACAGATGCGCCAGCAGGGAAAAGTCGATGAAGCCGTTCGTCGTGTCGTTGTACCAATTGAACCGCTCGTATGCGCCTGACCATTTGAGGCGGTAGTTCTTTTGGATGTAGGCCGGCTCCGCCTGCACGGCACGCCAGTTGAAAATCTGATAGCGGACAAGCAGCGCCGCGTGCCAGCCGTGCCCCCCATGCCAGCTCCCCGTCGTGTAGTGCCCCTCGGCGCCCCCCTGGTAGAGCGTGTTGTACACATAGCCCGCCTGGACGCCGAAATGCCACGGATGCTCCACCGCGTCGAGCGTCCACCACGCGCCGGCCTCGTCGGCCCCCTTAGCCTCGCCCGCCACACCGGCAGGAACCGGCGGAGGCGCCCCGCCGGCCGCGCGGCCTGCCGGCACGGGCGGCGGCGCAGACGGCACGGGCGGCGGCGCAGACGGCTCAGACGGCGGCACAGGCGGCGGCGCAGCCTGAGAGAAAAGCCGAGTCGCAGCGCATAACAACAGAACAAGCGGAACGAACGCACGAACCGACCGACCCCACCCCCTTACACCCACACCGGCGACCTTACCATCGTCTGACCGCGCTCGGCGCCAACGGAAACCATCCCCACCGGCACACCGCAAAACCCCTCGATAAAGGCGATGTATTCCCGCGCCCGCTTAGGCAGCCCGTCGAAAGAGCCCACCCCCGCAATGCTCCGCCGCCAGCCGGGGAACGCCCGCAAAACCGGCTCAGCGCGCTCCAGAGCGCGCACCGAAGACGGAAAGTCCTCCACAAACGCCCCGTCGATGCGGTAGCCCACGCACGCCTTCACCTCGTCAAGCTCGTCGTAGACGTCCAGGTGCGTCATCACCAGAACGTCAATCGAGTTCGTCCTGCACGCGTAACGCAGCGCAGGCACGTCAAGGTATCCGCAGCGCCGCGGCCTCCCCGTCGTTACCCCGTATTCCCGCCCCGTCTCGCGCACAAACCGGCACAGCCCCTCCTCCGCCTCGTCGTCCGCGCGAAACTCACTGGGAAACGGCCCGTTCCCCACGCGCGTCGAATACGCCTTAAACACCCCCAGAACCTTGTCCAGCGCGCGCGGCCCCACGCAGCCCCCCACAGCCGCCCCCGCCGCGCAGGACATCCCGCTGGAAACATAGGGGTAGGTCCCCAGATCAAGATCCAGCAACGCACCCTGAGCCCCCTCAAAGAGAATGTTTTGATGAAGGGGGGAGCCCCCCGCCAGATACGCCGAAAGGTCAATCGCCATCGAGAGCAGCCTCTCGCGGCGCTTTTCGAGAAAGGCGCGGTCAGCGTCCGACAGCTCCGAAAGCGCATCCAGAGAGTCAAGGTCGGCCAGACGCACACCGTCGCGCTCACACTTCATCGCATAGGCCACGCCGATGCCCCGCCCCGTCGTGCCCAGGGGCCGGCGCCGCGCCGCGTCCTTTTCCCTGTCCCGCGCACCGTAACTGGGCAGCACAATATGCGCTCTGTCCGAAATAAACACCCGCCCCGACGCGTCCACCCCGCGCGCCTCCAGCATCGCCAACTCCCCAAAAAGCGCCTCAGGATCAATCACCATCGCCGCCCCCAACACCACCGTCTTGCCCGCGTGGAGCACGCCCGAAGGAATCAAGTGCAGCGCATAACGCTCCTCCCCCAGAACGATGGTATGCCCCGCGTTCGCCCCCCCCGAAAAGCGCACAATCAACGACGCCCCCTCCGCAAGGAAGTCAACGATCTTCCCCTTACCCTCGTCGCCCCACTGAGCGCCAATAACAACAACATTCATAATGGAAGAGAGTATACCGCCCCGCGCCTTCTTTTTATAGTGGGCCCCCCAAGCGTTTTTTGCAGCCGCCTATACGCCGTCAAACAACATACGGTCCTTTGGTTTCAAGCGCCAGCCGTCGTCGCCTGCGCGCTCTCCAACGTCTTCCAGAATGCTTAAAATGGTTTGATCCTCCGGCGTTACGCCGTTCTTTAAGAGCGGCAGTATCGCCAGGACTATTTCGTTAAACGAAGGGGTTTTGTTCTCCAATTCCTTCCTCCGCAGAAAACTTATCAAGTAGTATTTAACGCGGAGCCGCACATCCACGCTGGTTTGGAATTTAGCGTCTTTCTTTATGCTGTACGTTTCGTTCTGTGGGTCGTAATCAAACCGGTCAAGCAGCAGGGGCGCAAGGTCTGTGTATTCTTTTTTGAGCAAATCCAAAAAGCCCAGTTCAAGCCCTTTTATGATAAGCTCGTCGTTAATCTGTTCCAGCGTCGCTCCGTCATTTTTGGCGATGACGCCTTCAATGGTCTGCACGACAATTTCGCCTATGTCCATGCCGAGGTTTGCCTTCAAAACCGCCTTGGGGTTTTTAACCTTGCGAAAATTGATGACAAGCTGCCCCGACAGCACCGTAAATGGGTGCTGGCGCTTTTTGAAACTCGTTTGTCCGTTCTTTTGCGGAACGGCGCCTTTATATTCAAGGCCGCACCTCTCGCAGGTTTCGATTATCAAATGCCAGAACTCAGGGTCTTTGTGGGCAAACACAAACGAAAGCCAGCAGCCGAATTTAAGCACGCGGTACATTTCCTCAATGCTTCGCGCTATCAAGGTATTGTAGGTTTCCTTTGTTTTATGATGCTCGCCGCCTTCAATGGCTTCCATTTCATAATCGGCCTCCGTTACCTCAAAGTCAAGCCACGCGTTCCACATGACCGAT
>JAITNO010000014.1 GCA_031290405.1 Spirochaetaceae bacterium | reverse complement strand
GTTCGCCGCTTTACGGCTCGCTCGACCCCACGCCGATAACCGCGGTTTTCTTCACGCTGCTCTTTGCCATCATGTTCGGCGACGTGGGACAGGGCCTCTGCCTCTTCCTCCTCGGGCTTTTTGCCGGCAATAAAAAAGTCAAATCGTTCGCCTCATACCGGAATTTCGCCGGCCCGATGAAGATCATCGGGATCGCCGCCATCGCGACGGGCTTCCTCTACGGCAGCGTTTTTTCCAACGAAGAGCTGTTGCGCGCGCCGACGGAGGCGTTCACACGCTGGCTGTCGCAAAACGACGTTGGACGTTTTTTGCATATTCAGCCAAGCGGAAAGATCCTGGAGCTGATGCCCGAAAAGGGGAGCGTCACCAAACTCTTTTACTTTTTCGGTTTTACCCTTGCCGTCGGGTTCATCCTGAATTCGCTCGGCTTGATTTTCAACATCGTCGACAACTTTGCGATGCGCCGCCGTCAAAAAGCGCTTCTGTCGAAGAACGGCGTTGCGGGGTTGGTCTTTTTCTGGTACGCGGTTTCCATACTCATCCGCGCCGTCGTTCAAGGCGGCGATTTTCACCTCGAGGCGTATGACGTTGCCGTGCTGGCGGGAAGCGTTCTTATCATCGCGGCGGGGCCGTTCGTCTGGGCCCTCTGCTCGAAAAACAAAATTGAAGAAGGCGTCTTCGCCTGCATGATGGAAGGCATCGTCGAAATACTCGAAACCGTATCGGGGTGTTTTTCAAACAGCGTCAGCTTCCTCCGCGTCGGCGCGTTCGCCCTTTCCCACACCATACTTTCGTTCATCATCTTTAAGATGGCCGACGTCGTAGGCGGCGCCGCCTTAGGTTCGCTGTGGAGTGCCGTCGTCATCGTTTTCGGGAACATCCTGATAATCGTCCTTGAAGGGATGATCGTTGCGATTCAGGTTGTGCGCCTTGAGTACTATGAATTCTTCAGCAAGTTTTGGACGGAGACAGGGACAAAGTTCACCCCCTTTCGATTTCGCAAAAAGGCGGACTAGTTGTTCGCCCTGTTTCTTAGAGCCGGCGGCGGAACCGCGTGCGCGTGCGCTCTCGCCGCCGCCTTCTTCTGCGCCGCGCCGCTTGCAGCCGCCGGAAAGTCCGATCCGGCCTTAACCGAAGCGGACGGCCTGATACAAGACAAGCGTTACGGTGAAGCCATCCTGATCCTCAAAAAGTTCGCCGAAAAGGACAACGAACGTTTCGACGCCGCCGAGACTCGCATCCATGCCATATTCCAACAAAAAAACGCCTACTACGCCCTGATAAACGAGCTCGTCGACACGCTCGAAGATGCGCCCGATCAGTTTGAAAAAATCGTCGCCGTCACCGGCGTCTTAAAGAAGATGGACATCCCGCAAACCGACAGCGAGCGCTACTTCATCGACAACATCGACTACATCGCCCTGCTGGCCCTCAAGCGGCGCCAAATCGACGACATTTTGAAGGAAGGCCGGGCGTTGCTCGACAAAGACGACTTCACCGCCGCCGCCTTGAAATACGAGAGCGGCTTCGCAATCTTCGAGAAAGAAATGAAGGAAGCCTCATTGGGAGAGGCGATCGTCAAGGGCGCCGCCGAGAACAGAACGAAGGCCGCCCTTGCCGCCGACGTCGTCGCGGAGGCCGCGGCGCCGGCCGCCTCCTTCCACAGCGCGCTGAATGCGGCCTCTCCGGTGACCGAAGCGCCCGGACGCTTGCGGGCCGCGGCCCACGCCTTGGAAGACCTTCTCCCAGAGCTTGACGGACTGATTCGGGCAAAGGCCAACCTCGTCGACGCCGCCGCCTTTTTCTCCGGAGTGCGGAGCGGCGCGGAGGCGGCGGTAAAGAAAAGCGAGCAGATAGGCCTCTTCTTCTTCCCCACATCGGCCCTTCTTATACGAGGCAGGCCGGGAGAGGGCGGCTCCGAGGGCATCCTCGGCGCGGCGGACGCCCTTTGGAAAAGCATCGTGCGGCCTTTCGACGACGCCTACGCCGGCGAAGCCGAAAGGCTCTGGAAAGAGGCGCACGCCGAAGCCGAACGCGAAGCGGGCTCGCGCCCCACCGTCAAGGCCGCGCGAGACTTCATCGCAGGCCCCTTAGTCTTGGCCGCAAAGTCGGCCCTCTTTAGCGAAGCGGGACGGAAGCCTGAAGACCCGGCGCCTCACTTGATCGACGCGAACATCCTTCGCTTTCGAGCCATGGACGACACCTTGGCGGCGTTCGACGACATTATCGGAACCCGCGCGTATTCTGGGCTCCAGCGCAACACCCGAAGCGCAGCCGTCCTCGCTTCGTGGAAGGAGGGAAAGATCGGCGATCAGTCCGCGTTCACGGAGATTCAGAAGGACCGCGCAACGATCCAGAGTCTCGCCAGAACGCTCGAAAAGGACATCGAAACAATCGACTCCGGAATCGCGGAGTGCCAGACCAGATCCGCAGGCGCCGCAGGCCCGGACGACGCGGAGCCCATCGCCCGCGCCTTAAACCACCTTGCCGCCGCAAAGCGCCTCCTGGAGAGCGCGGGGGAGGAGGTCTTCGCCGGCGCGCTCGACTCCGCGCTCGATCTGTATGCAATCGCAAACGCCGGCCTTGAAGCCCGACTCCGTTCTCTTGAAAAAGACTACACGCAAACCGTACCCCTCATGGAAGGCATGGAAATCAAGACCGAACAAGGACAAGAAGTGCTCGCACATTATCCACGCGAAGCAAACAGAGTTTACAACAGCATGGAAGACGCCCTCACAGACAGCGCGCAATTCGCCGAAGTCGTCTACGACGAACTCCAAAAGGAACCGTCCCGACTCGGAGAATACGGAACCTTCCGCAGCGTCGGCGATCAGACAATCAGCCTTGTCGCAAAGGTGCGCGCCCTCAACGACGACGCGGGAAACGCCCGCACACTCTCGCGCGACCGCTATCAAAGGGCCGAAAGCCTCTGGCGAAGCGGCGAAAGAGCCCTCGAAGAAGCGCGAACAGCCTTACAACGCGGAGGCGCCGGCGGCGCGCGCGCGCAACTCGACGCCGCAGTCTCAGGACTCTCCGAATCGTTGGAACTCCAGGAAAACTCCGCCATTCGCACCCTGTGGACAAACCGGCTCGAACCCCTCGCGGCCGAAATAGCCCGCCTCGAATATGAAGAAGCCGTCAAAGAAATCAGAGAATACATCAACAACGCGCGCACACGTTACTTCAACGGAGAAGCCGAACGCGCCGAAGAGATCCTCGTTCGCGCCGAAACCCGCTGGGCCGCCGTCCGTCCCGAGCCCAACGAGGAAATAACCCATTGGCTTACCATCGTGCGCGGAGCCATAGCCCTGCGGGAAGGAACCGTCATCCCCATAACCGCGCCGCTCTACCCGCAGATGAGCCAACTCCTCAACAACGCGCAGAAAGAATACAACGACGGCGCGGCCCTTCTTGCCGCGCGCAAACGCGCCGAAGCGCGCTCCAAAATGGAAGGCGCGCAAGAAAAAACACGCGAAGTCCGCCTCCTCTACCCCCTCAACCAGGAAGCCAGACTCCTCGAACTGAAGATCGAACAGCTGCTCGACCCCGCGCAATTTGAAAGCTCCTTCCGCGCACGTTACAACGAAGCCGCGTCGGGAGCGCTCAAAGGTTCCATGGAAGCCTACATAGAGCTTGAAAACCTCTTCCAATTGCGACCCAATCATCCGGGAATGCGCGCGACCGTCGCCGAAGCTCAATACGCGCTCGGCCTTAAGATGCGGCCCGTCGTCAAAAGCGCTTCCGAAAGAGCCGCGGAGCTTGCTTCATCCGCGCGGCGCATCCTCGTCGCCGGAGACCCCGCGCGATACGCCGAAGCCCTTAGCCTCGCCCGCCGCGCGCTCATCCTCGACCCCGGCAATTCCGTTGCCGCACAAACCGCGGACCGCCTCCAGATCTCCCAAAGCGCCGACGCGGTCCTCGTCGCCGATACCGCAGGCGAACAAGACTATTTCCGCGCCGTGCGGGAATTCCAACAGGGCAACGGCATCCTCGCCATGTCCATCGTCGAACGCCTCCTCCAAAATCCCGCCAACCGCAACAACGTCCGCATCAACGCCCTCCGCCGCCGCATTCAATCGAGTCTCTAAAAAACGTTCCACGCAACGGAACGCGTTTATCCTCCAAGGGAACGTATTTGCTCACCAAGTGAACGGGTCTGCTCGCCAAGTGAACGGATTTGCTCGCCAAGTGAACGGGTTTGCTCGCCAAGTGAACGGGTCTGCTCACCAAGTGAACGAATTTGCTCGCCAAGTGAACGGGTCTGCTCACCAAGTGAACGCGTTTATCCTCCAAGTGAACGAGTTTGCTCGCCAAGTGAACGAGTTTGCTCGCCAAGTGAACGAGTTTGTCCGCCATTGAAACGAGTTTGTCCGCAAACGGAACGAGTTTGATCGCCATTGGAACAGGTCTGCTCACCAACGGAACGGGTCTGTTCACCAACGGAACGGGTCTGCTCACCAACGGAACGGGTCTGCTCACCAACGGAACGGGTCTGTTCACCAACGGAACGGGTCTGTTCACCGGTGAAACGAATGCGTTCACTGGTGAAACGAATCCGTTGAGTGGTGAAACGAATGCGTTCACTGGTGAAACGAATCCGTTGAGTGGTGAAACGAATCCGTTGAGTGGTGAAACGTTTCTGTTCGATGGTGAAACGTTTTGTTTTACTCGTCAAACGTTTTGTTTTACTCGTCAAACGTTTTGTTTCACCGGTGAAACGACCCTG
The DNA here is from genome assembly GCA_031290405.1 of Spirochaetaceae bacterium. Taxonomy (GTDB): domain Bacteria; phylum Spirochaetota; class Spirochaetia; order Treponematales; family Breznakiellaceae; genus JAITXS01. The sequence goes on along the minus strand of JAITNO010000014.1, from coordinate 13,976 downwards.
TTGAATGGTGAAACGAATCCGTTGAATGGTGAAACAACTCTGTTGAGTGGTGAAACGAATCCGTTGAGTGGTGAAACGTTTCTGTTCGATGGTGAAACGTTTTGTTTTACTCGTCAAACGTTTTGTTTTACTCGTCAAACGTTTTGTTTTACTCGTCAAACGTTTTGTTTCACTGGTGAAACATTTTGTTTCACCAGTGAAACGTTTTATTCGACGGGTGGGACTCCCTGTTCGACGGGTGATGATATTCGTTCGACGGGTGGGGATCTTCGTTCGACGGGTGAGACTCTTCGTTCGACGGGAGATGATCTTCGTTCGACGGGTGGGGATCTTCGTTCGACGGGTGAGACTCTTCGTTCGACGGGAGATGATCTTCGTTCGACGGGTGGGACTCTTCGTTCGACGGGTGGGGATCTTCGTTCGACGGGTGAGACTCTTTGTTCGACGGGTGGGACTCTTCGTTCGACGGGTGAGACTCCCTGTTCGATGGGAGATGATCTTCGTTCGACGGGTGAGGATCTTCGTTCGACGGGTGAGGATCTTCGTTCGACGGGTGAGACTCTTCGTTCGACGGGTGGGGCTCCCTGTTCGACGGGTGATGATCTTCGTTCGACGGGTGGGACTCTTCGTTCGACGGGTGGGGCTCTTCGTTCGACGGGTGAGGATCTTCGTTCGACGGGTGGGACTCCCTGTTCGACGGGTGGGACTCTTCGTTCGACGGGTGGGACTCTTTGTTCGACGGGTGGGGATCTTCGTTCGACGGGTGGGGCTCTGTGGGGGCCCTTTACACTAATTTGTTCTTTTGATAGCGTGGTTCCATGTTTAAGAAAATTGAACCCGACGATTGGGTGCGCTTGCCGCGCGTCTGTGGCGTCAGGGCGGGCGTCTGTCTGTTCGCGTTGTGCGCTCTTGCGGCGCTCGCGGCGCTCTTCTTTTTGCTGCTGCATCCGGGTCTCTCGAGGCCGGGCGTTATGCTGTCCGTGGAGAGCGAGCCCTGGGGCGCGGCGGTTCGCATTGACGATGTGTACTATGGCTCCGCGCCGTGCCGGATCTTTGTGCCGGAGGGCGCGCGTCTTGTTACGCTTGCCCTGCCGGGCTTTGCGCCCCAGAGTGAGCGCATTGTGGCCGGCGCGCGGCTGTTTGGCTCGCGATTTTTTCCCAAGACGATGAGTTTGAGGGCGAAGCTGGCCGAAGAGGGCGCGTTGTCGGCTCTTGTCGACGGAGCGCGGGATTATGCGGCGTGGTCCTTCGCCGGAGAGCCCACGGAGGCGTACCAAATACCCCTCTCTCTGTCCGAGGGCGTCTACCGGAGCGCGCCTGCGGATGCGGATGCGGCCAGGGGGGCCGCGGCGTTGGTTGAAGCGGCGGCGCGCTTTGCCGTAACGCGCGCGGCGTTGAAGGATCTGCTCCGCGCTGAATTTTTAGCGCACGGCGGTGGGAACGCGGCGTCTCCGACGGCGGCGATGGCGGCCGCGCGGGGGGTCTTTTCGTTCTTGACGAAAAATCCTTCGTTTGTCCTTGCGTTGGGCGACGTTCTGCCTGAGGAAACTGCGCACGCGCTTGTGAACTCTAAGTTGTACCCTCGCGTCTGGGCTGACGGCGACGAGGATGAGCCGCAAAACGTTGCGGCGCCTTCAAACGTCATGAGGGCTCCTTTGTTTGTCGAGGGCGTCGAGTTTGCCGTCGAGTTCTCCAGTCCGGCCTCACTTATGGTGGCGCGGGACGAGGTTTCCTTTTCTTCGTGGGAACGTTTCCTTGCCGAAAATCCCGCGTGGAACGCGGCCAACCGCGACGCGCTTGCGGCGGAGGGCAAGGCGAACGACGAATACCTCCGGGCATTCGAAGCTTACAAGATTTCAAACGAGCAATTCCAGGATGAGTTTCCGGGGCATCCCCCCTCCTCCGTTTCAGGGGTGAGCTTTTTCGCGGCGGAGGCCTTCTGCGCCTGGCTTGACGCAAAGTTGCCCTCATCGTTGGCGAAGGCGTACGAGGTAAGGCTTCCCTCGGAAATTGAGTGGGAATATGCGGCAAAATTCGCCGCCGACTCCGCCGGCTCATCCTCCGCCTCGTCCGTTTTACGCGGGATGACGCTGGAAAGCTATGACGGCGCAGGGCTTTGGGAATGGTGTTCGGACTTTTTTGCTCCGCTTGCGGATCTTTCATCCGCGGAGTGGGCAAGAGAGTTGCTGGGCTCGCCCGAGCGGAGCGTGCGTGGGGGCTGTTGGGTCAATCGGTCGGATTCTCTGGGCAAGAATGCGCGGGGATCCTTGTCGCCTGACGCCGCTTCGCCTTTTACCGGCTTTCGTCCGGTCATCGCCGCGCGCAAGTAGGGCGCGAGGGGGAGCGTCATGGACAACATCAAAATCATCGCGAAGAACCGGAGGGCTTTCTTCAATTACACGGTGGACGACCGCGTCGAAGCGGGAATCGTCTTGCAGGGCAGCGAGGTCAAGTCGATTAAAGACGGAAAGCTGTCGTTTCCCGATGCGTGGGCCGAGGTTGTCTCCGGCGAAGTATGGCTCAACTCGTTCAAGATTTCTGAGAATCCCTACTCTTCGATATTCAACCACGAGCCCGACAGAAAGAAGAAGTTGCTCCTCCATAAAGACGAGATCAAACGCCTCAATCGCAAAGTCGAAGAAAAAGGGTTCACGCTTGTGCCGCTTTCATTCTACTTAAAACACGGCAGGGTGAAGGTCGAATTGGGCGTCTGCAAGGGAAAAAAGCTCTACGACAAACGCGCCGCGATTAAAGAAAGAGACGCGGACCGCGACGCGCAAAGAGAATTTCGTCTTCGATAGTCCCTTCGCCGCGGTTTACGCGCCGCCTGATTTCTTCCGAAAGACGACGAACTTCGACATGAAGAAGTTTATGCTTAAGCCTGCCGCAATCCCGGCGGCCCCAGCCGCCGTTTTTACGGGCACGACAAGATTCATCAAGATCAGATTCATGACGGCGATGTTTGCGGCAAGGCCCAACAAGGACGAACAGAGGAACAGGAGCCACGCCTTAAGCGATGGTTTCGTCCCCTTCGTGTCGCTTGCAAACGACCACTTGTGGTGCGTGATGTAGTTCTGCGTTCCCGCGATTGCGAAGCAACCCACGCTTACCGGCGTCGCGGGCAGATGCGCCACATCGACGCAGAGAAAGAACAACGCCAGATTGGTGAGCGTACCGAGTCCGCCGGCAATGGCGAACTTTATCGCCGTTTTGAGCAGGGGGCTCCGCAAAAGGGAGAACTTTATGCGCCACACGTCGACGAGCGCGCGCGTAAAGTACGATGTTGGCATCTTTGAAACGCCGGATATGCGGTCGGGGAACGCAATGGGGATCTCTTTTGTCGCGCAGCCGGCGCGAACGGCCTTATATTTCATCTCCATCTGGAACGAGTAGCCGCGCGTGAATATGGTGTCCAGGCCTATCTTGCGCAGTGCGGACGCCGTCCACAGATTGTAGCCCCCCGTCCAATCATGTATGGAAACGTCGAGCGCCAAGCGGCAATACCAGGACGCACCGTGCGATATGACGTTTCTTACCGCGGACCGGTTTTCCGTCGATCCGCCCTTTACCAAGCGGGAGCCGAACACACAGTCGGCGCGCGCGGCGGCGGCGATTAACTCTGCGATGTGTTCGGGTCTATGCGAGAAGTCCGCGTCCATGGCGAGTACCGCGTCGTATCCATGTTCGAGGGCCCAAGCGAAACCTTCCAAAAAGGCCGACGCGCCTCCCTGCTTCCCGGGCCGTTCCATGAGGTAAATGCGCGCGGGATCGCCCGCCATGAAGGTCTTGACGACAGTCGCCGTTCCATCGGGGGAATTGTCGTCCACGATAAGGACGTGGGTGTTCTCGGGGCTGTTCTTAAAGATCGCGGGTATGAGAAGTCTGATGTTCTCCGCTTCGTTATACGTTGGAATGCATATCAATACGTTCATGTGGCTGCCTTTATCCTCCCGGCCGTCGTTACTTGTATCACACATCGGGAAAAAGAGCGAGTCCCTCTCCTCTGCCGCGTTCCCCCTTCCCTCTTCTCTTGGCAAGGCGTAAAAAAAGGCGTACGCTTGGCGCATGAATGTACAGAAACGGTTCGTTTGTTTGTGCTTGATCGGCTTCGCCTTGTCCGCGTACGCCGAAGAAGGGGAAGAAGGGCAGCGCGACGCGCTGCGCTACGGCACAGACGCGGAAATTGTCGCGTTGATGCAGTCGCTCAAGAAGAACAAGGCGGATTATCTGGACGCGGAGCTGGCCGAACTTGCCCGCGCCACAAAGAATCCGCGCATTAAATCGGCGGCGTTGACGTTCTTTGCCGAAAAGGAGAAGTCCGGGCTCGAAGGCGTCGCGCGCGCGCTGATTGAAACCCGCGACGAGCTGGACGGCGCCGCCGTCATTGCGGCCATGGAGTACTTAGCCGCGGTTCGCGCCGCGGACGGTCAGGACGTCTTGCGGGCCGTTTTGGAGTCTGGTGAGGACGCCTACCGCTTGGGCGCGATTCGCGCGATTGGACGGGCGACCGGCTCTGGCGGTGGCGCGGACGCGGCGGAATACTTGATCGCCTATTACGGCTCCACGTCGTTGGGAGACGACGCACAGAGGGAGCTTGTCGCCGCATTGGGGCAGACTCGATCGAAAAAGGCGAGCGGCTTCCTCGTGGGCTTGATGAATGAAAACGCGCGCGTGGGGCTGACGTTGGCGGCGTTGGGCGCCCTGGAGGCGATTGGGGACGAGGCGACGGCGGACGCCGTCGTTTCGCACGTCTTCTCGAAGGACCCGAACGTCAGAGCGGCGGCGGCAGGCGCCTTGGGGAGCTTTTCGGGGGACGCCGTGAACGCCGCGCTCATCGACGCGTTCCGCGATTCTCACTATAAGACGCGTCTTGCGGCGATAAAGTCCGCCGCGCGCACAAAGCCGGCGGACGCGGCGCCATACTTAAAGTTTCGCGCCGAAAACGACGAAGTTCCGGCGGTAAAGGAGGAAGCCGTGCGCGCGCTTGCCGCGCTTGCGGCTGTCGATGGGAAAGCGGCCGACGCGTTGGAGGCGATTTTTAACGAAAAGAAGACTCCCGATAAGGTGCGCGCGCTCGCCGCGGAGGAACTTGTGGGCATCGACGGCGAAAGGTACTCGGGCGCGATTCTTGAAAAGATTGAAGCGGCGAAACGTGGCAACCAAAAGGTTCTCTACAACGCCCTCATCGGCGCCGTGTCGAAGGCAAAGTCGGACAAGTTATTGGCGTTCGCCGGAGCGCTCTTCGCCTCGGGCAACGCCGGCGAGATTGCGATTGCGTTGGAAATAACGGGCAACAACCGCTTCACCGCCTACCTTGACCAGACGACGCGCCTGGCCGCGGATAAGAACTCAGGCCTCGCACGAATGGCCAACGAGGTTCTGCAGAAGCTTCAATAGGAGAGGTTGTCGATAAAAGCTTTATACTTTTCCAGGTCGGCTTTGAAGGCGACGATCGGTTGCTCTTTGTCTTCGCGGGCCTTGTATAAGGCGCAGTCCGTTTCGTACATCAAGCGCTCGGCCTCAACGCGGCGTCCGGCGCGGGAAGAGAGGCCTACAACAAGGGAGGATGAGCAGTCGCCGGGCAGCTTTTCCATCGCGTCGCGGTAAAACGACTTTGCCGCGACCAGTCCCTCGTCGACCGTTTCATCGGGGATGATGGCGTAGACGCCCGGCGGCATCTTTTCAAAAACGCGCGTCCCCTGTTTCAAAGACGCCACGGCGGTGCCCGCCAGAATGTTCAAGGGGGCGTCTTCCGCGGTCCATGCGGCGCTCAACAAACAGAGGTCTTCGCCGCTTTCCTCAGCCGCCTCCAGGCAGGGCTCCAGGTCGTCGGCAAAGGTCGGCTCCCCGTTGGAATCGCCGAACGCGTCGTTCCGGTAAAACTCCGCATCGTCGTCGCTGGCGTCGTCGGCTGCGCTTTCCGTCGGAGGGGGCGGCGCAAAAGCCTCCCTCTGGAACGGGACAAAGGGCTCAGGCTCAGAGGGAAGCCTTGCGTCAACTCCGTCGGCCCCAGTCGGAGCCTTTGCGCCTGCGCCTGCGCCGCCGCCGGCAGACTCCCTGCGGAAACCGGCCTCGGCAATCAACATAAAGAATGAAACAAAAAGCGCCGCAAGGACGGCGGCAAACGGCGGACGCACAATGGACAGGAGCATATCGAAATCAATGACGGAAGCGATCGCGCTGACGGTCGCGCCGCCTTCGTCCTTAACCTGAAGCGGCGCAGGCGGAAGTCGCCTGGAAAGACTCACGCCGCCTGTAAAGCGCGGGTAGGCCCCGTCCCAACGGACAAGACCGGGAGTTTTTTCCACAGCGAGCGCCGCATTGCGCGGCCCGGCAATGATAACCGCCTGCAAGGTCTTTGAAAACGCTATCGCATCCTCAACGTCCCTCTTGAACGCCGCAGAGGACACGCCAAGCACACTTGCGGAAGACGCAAAGTCCCTCAAATCGGCATATTCGCGCTCGGCAAGCTCGCTCTGCCATGCGCATTCGCCGCATATGCGAATCCCCGCGTAGAGCGCCGCGCAAACATACACTCCGATGCACACAACGGCCAATAGGGCATGGGCCTTCTGCCAAACATTATTCATCATATGATTTTCGACGCCATTCTTCTTATTTTTAAGAGAAACTTCTGAAGAAGAGGAGGGAACGGCGGATGCGATATGCGTCGCTTGCGCGATGAAACGGTTCGCCGGCGTTGATTTTGACGAAAAAGTCGCGCCGCCTGTGGGAGGGTTGCTCGCCTGACGGCGGCGCTTCTAAAAAACTCTTTGTTCTTTGGCCCTTAGGGAGGGAGCTCTTCAAAGCGGTCATGACTTTCTTGCGACAACCCGGAGGGCCTTTTTTGTTTTTAAGCTCTGGATTGGCTCTGGAGGGCTCAAGCCGCCATCTGGAGGGCGTGGCACGCGGTTTTGGCGGCTCGGCGCGCGCGGCATTCTGCATCCCGAACGCGGCATTCTGCATCCCGAACGCGGCATTCTGCATCCCGAAAGCAACGCCTGTTTCTCTTGCTTTCGGTAACATTTTCAATCAGGCAACGTGCCCTCTTCTCTTTATGGGGGGGGCTGGTGTATAATCGCGTAAAAAGGATTGCGGTATGCCGAAAATTGAAGTTAATGAGGAGCTCTTTTTCTCTCTGGTGGGGAAAAGATGGGCTGCGCGGGAAGAGTTTGAGCGGGCGTTGAGTTGCGCGAAGGCGGAGCTTGACGGGGATGCGGACGGCGCTGCGCCGCCTGAAGAGCGGACGTTGAAGATTGAGCTGAATGATACGAATCGTCCTGATTTGTGGGGGACGGCGGGCTGCGCTCGTCAGTTGCGCGTTCATTCGGGGGGGGGTGCGCCGTTTTATCCGTTTTTTTCGTCGCCTGGCGATATGAAGGAGGCACGGCGTCAGGTGGTGGTTGAGGAGTCGGTACGGGGTGTGCGCCCGTTCCTTGCCGGTTTTGTGGCGAAGGGGCGGGCGGTGAGCGACGCCTCGCTGCGCGATATGATTCAGACGCAGGAGAAGTTGGCGTGGAACTATGGTCGCAAGCGGCGCACGATTTCGATGGGCATCTACCGGACGGCGGCGGTGAAGTGGCCTATTCTCTATCGGGGTGTGGACCCGGACTCGGCGTCGTTTGTGCCGTTGCAGTGGGACGGCCCGCTTACTCTTCGCGAGATTCTGAAGCTGCATCCTAAGGGGAAGGAATATGGGTTTATCCTGGAGGGTGCGGCGCTTCATCCGCTGCTGGTGGATTCGGCGGGCAATGTGCTTTCGTATCCGCCGATTATCAACTCTGCGGATCTGGGCGGGGTGCAGGTGGGCGATACGGAGCTTTTTATTGAGCTGACGGGGACGGATATTGCGGCGGTCGCCCACTCGGCTTCGATTGTGGCGTGCGATCTTGCCGACCAGGGCTACGAGATTGAAAGCGTGGAGGTCTGCTATGCCTACGATACGCCATTTGGACGGAACTGGACGTCGCCGTTCTACTTTCAGTCTCCGGTGTTCTGTTCGCTGGCGCGCATCGAACGGTTTCTGGGGGAAAAGATTGGGGCGAAGGAGGCGGTCGCCTGTCTTGAGCGCATGGGCTGCCGCGCGGAAAAAACCACCGATGCGGAGCTTGGGGGGAGCAGCGCGGTGGAAGGGGTGAGGCTCTACCCACCTGAATACCGCAATGATTTTTTGCACGCGGCGGATGTTATGGAAGATGTGATGATGGGCCGGGGGCTGTCGTCGTTTGCGCCGGAGAGGCCGCGCGACTTTACGATTGGGCGGCTTGCGCCGCTGACGCTTTTCAGCAGGAGGGCGAAGGAAATCCTGGTTGGTCTTGGCTATCAGGAGATGATTTACAACTATCTTGGTTCGCGGCGGGATTTGGTGGAAAGGATGCGCGGCGATGGCGGCAAGATCATCCGCATTGAAAACCCGATGACGGAGAACTATGAATATGTGCGCGATTCGATTTTGAGCGACCTCTGCGCGAGTGAGGCGGTTTCGTCGAACGCGGCTTACCCGCACAGGATTTTTGAGATTGGCAAGGTTGTCTATCTTGACGCGGCTAAGAACTATGGCTGCGCGACGCGCCAGTATTGCGGAATGCTCCAGGCAGCGGCCGACGCGAACTTCAACGCGATTGCGGCGCAAATACAAACGTTGTTTTACTATCTTTCCCGCGATTACACGGTGGGAGAGGCGGACGACCCGCGCTTTATTCCCGGTCGCGCCGCAGAAATCCGGCGCGGCGGCAGGGCGATCGGCGTGTTCGGCGAGATCCACCCCGAAGTTCTCGAAAACTGGGGGATTGCCAAGCCCTGCACCGCCGCCGAATTCGACGTGGGTGTGCTCATCTCCGGCTAAGGCCACGCTGAAAAACACCACACAACCTACCGTCTGGAACCTTAGGACGGCAATCCCAAGCTTGCGGACTATAATCCCAAGCTTGCGGATTGTAATCCCAAACTTGCGGATTGTAATCCCAAGCTTGCGGATTGTAATCCCAAGCTTGCGGACTGTAATCCCAAGCTTGCGGATTGTAATCCCAAGCTTGCGGATTGTAATCCCAAGCTTGCGGATTGTAATCCCAAACTTGCGGATTGTAATCCCAAGCTTGCGGATTGTAATCCCAAACTTGCGGATTGTAATCCCAAACTTGCGGATTGTAATCCCAAACTTGCGGATTGTAATCCGAAAGCTTCAGATTGCAGTGGGCAAAAAGCTGAGGGCACAGGCGGCGCACGGTTGCCACTCATGAGTTTTTCAGCGCGTCCCTCGGACGACGAAAAAAGGCGCGCAACCCGGAAGCCGCGCGCCTTTGTCTGTTCTCCCCTCTCTCTTGGCCTTAGAACTTGTTCCTTGACCTTTTGATTTCCTTGCGGATGGCGGGGGCGGTGGCTTGCCAGATGGTTGCGTTGGTTTCTATGTCCGTTAATTGCGCCGTCACGTAGTAGACGCGCAATTGCGAAGTTCCGTCTGGGGTCCGGTCGGTGCTGATCTTGACCGAGCCGGTCATCAGGAAATTCGCCCCCAGTTCTTTGCCCAAGCCGGCGGCGCTTGCTTCGCTGGCGTTTGATTGCTGGTCCTGCTTTTCCGAGCGCAACTGGTCGCGCACCCTGTCGCCCGACACAAAATCAAACTTCTCGGTGTCGATAATCGAGCTTTCCATCACCGTCGAGATGATCGACGTGTCGATATGCTCGTCGCTGTCGTTGTTGAACACTCCCACGAGCACGCGCGGGGCGGTCTTCTTTGCCGCCGCGATGACGCGATTGACGCGGGACGATTGCAGGCAATTGTCGATAAGCCAATCGCAGGCTATCTTAATGTCCGAATCGTTCCAATAGCCGCTTAGATCGCGCTGCGCGTCCGCGCCAAGGCGCGTTACCTGCGGCTCGGAAGCGCACGACGCAAGGAACGCCGCGGCGCACAAGGCCGTTAAAACACCGAATAATTTCTTTTTCATAAGATCCTCCAAATATGTTGTTGTCATTTTAATATACTGTTATCACTTTAAGCAATACGTTTCAACCAAGTTTAGCTCTGAAGCCTGAACGACGACGTCTTTTTGTTCGATGGATTCGATCAAGCCGCCGTTGGCGTCGTAATAATTCACAAAAAACGTGTACGTCCCCGGCGGCAGCGTAACGCCGCCGACATACGCCTTGCCGGGAAAATACCGCGACAGCCGCAGGTCGGCGCTTTCGCTCACTTCGGCGAAGGCTTGCGCGGCAAGTCCGGCAAGGGCGAGCCAGCCGTTGTCGTTTGCCTGTCCGGCGGCGCTTAAACCGGTCGCCACCGCGCCCTTCGCCGTCCCCCGGATGACGGACTTCGCCTTTATCATCCCCAGGTGCAGCTTGAACGTTTCCAGCGCAACATTCTGTATGTCTTCCAGCAATTCCAGCGTTTTCGGGGCGCCGTCCTCGAACACAAGCTCGATTTTGCCAACCTCCGACGGGCGGCGGACCATTTCAGGAAGCGCGATCTTTATCCAGTTATTCGGCGGCAGCGGGATGCGGATAACCTCCTCGACCTTTACCGGCGACAGGCCGCTAAAGGCGATGACGTTCAGGCGGGCCTTGTCCCTGGGAACGGCAAGCTCCTCGTCGACCGAAGACGGCGTGGAAAAAGGGTATATCGGCTTTTCGTCGACGAACGCCTTCTTCAGCCAATCGCGGTCTATCCTCGCGTCGTCGGACTTCCCCGCCGCACGGTAAAAGAGGAGGCCCAAATACCGAGCCAACGCCGAATTGGAAAAGTTGATCTCGACGTCCGCATACTCCGCCGCGCCCGCATCCTCGCCGGTTAATCCCGCTTCAATGACGTCGTACTTGGAGCGCAGCGTCTGCAGCTTGGTCCCCAGGCGGCGTATCTCGACCATCGCGTCTTCACTCTTCTTCTGGTGATGATAGTTCAGCGCGTTGAACACGTTCAGATAGAGATCCTCGTAGTCTTCGCCGGCATACTGTTTGCTCTTGTCGTTGACAATAAACGAGGCAATGTTTTCCGTCACGCTCTTCGTAAAGGCCTCTTCTATCGCGCGCTCCCCGTTTTGCAGCAACTCGCTCGATTCCCCGTAATTGCCCGCATAGTGCGCCAGCAGACCCTTGTCAAGATAGTAGAGGATCGCGTCGTCGTCGTAGAGCGCTTCTTTTTCCGCCTCCAGAACGGCCTCCGCCTCCCCATACTTCCCAACCAAAACTTCCCGGTCGATTTTGTCGAAAGGCTTCGTCGCGCAGGAAAACAACAAGAACGCAAAGAAAAGCGCCCCGCATCCCCGAACAACCCGTCCACACGTTCCGAAGAACAAAGTGTTTTTCATTTTCATACTATTATCCTTATTAAGCTTCTTCATATTAAACATCTCCATTAAACATCCGCCTTACGGAGCGTACACGCCCGCGTCCCGATACATCTGAACATACTTCCGCGCCGACGACTCCCAGGAAAAATCCAGCTTCATGCCCCGTTCGCGCATCTTCGCAATATGCTCAGGGCGGTTGTAATATGCCCAGACCGCCCAACCAACTGTGTTGTAAATCGCCTGCGGAGTCAAGTCGTTAAACATAAAACCCGTGCCCTCACCCGTCGCCTCGTCGTAATTGCGCACCGTGTCCGCGAGCCCCCCCGTGTTGCGGACAATCGGCAGCGTCCCGTAGGCAAGCGAATACATCTGATTAAGACCGCACGGCTCGTAGCGCGAAGGCATTAGGAAGAAGTCGCTCCCCGCCTCAATCAGATGGCCCAGCTTCTCGCTGTAGCCGATGTGCGCCTTGAAGTTGGACAACTCGGAGGAAAGATGCCGCAGCTCGTTCTCGCACCAACTCTCCCCCGTTCCTAAGAGCACGAAGTTTAAGTCCATCTCCTTGCATATCGAGTACGCCGACCCGTAGGAAGGCCCGAAGAGTTCGCCCACCCCCTTCTGCCCCACGAGGCGCGTAATCATGCCAAGCGTTGGCGCGTCGGGATTGTCCGGCAGGCCGAACACCCGCAACAATTCCTTCTTCGCCGCGGCCTTTCCGCCAGGCGCAGCCGCCGAATACCGTTGCGGGATGTATGCGTCCTTTTCTGGATTCCAGAGATCCGCATCCACGCCGTTCAGAATCCCGCAGTAACACTCGCCCCGCGAGCGCAGCGCCCCGTCCAGCCTGCACCCATAGGCCTCGCCCTTCGTCTCCTCGCAGTACGTCCGGGAAACCGTGTTCAACCTGTCCGCGCAACAAATCCCCGCCTTCAGCATATTGATCATGTTCCAGTCTTCAAAGCCGCCCTCGTAGTAAACGTTCCAATCGAGGCCCGTATACGCAAAATTATCCTTATGATAGACGCCCTGGTAGCCAAGATTGTGAATCGTCAGGACCGAGACGCTCTTTTCCAGCGGCCCGTAGCGCAAGCCATGCTTAAGGAAGACGCTCACCAGCGCCCCAGGCCAATCGTGCGCGTGAAACACATCCGGGAACCACTGAAGCTTATAGCACAACTGGAACGCCGCGCGGGAAAAAAACGCAAACCGGCGCGGATTGTCGCCAAAGTCCGGATCCGCAGGCGTTCCGTAGACGCCGTCGCGCCCAAAAAAGATCTCGTGGTCAATGAAGAAAACCTCCACAGGCAAAGCCGGCGGAGACCCCGGCAACTCCGTCTTGAAGACCGCGCACCATTCCTCCACTCCTTGCCCCATGGGCACCCCCATCTCGCCCTCAAGCGGGCTTAAGACGTCCTTATCCACACCGTAATAGCGCGGCATGACAATTTTTACCTCGTGCCCCAGCCGCGCAAGCGCAATGGACAGCGCCGAAACCGCATCCGCCAGCCCCCCCGTCTTCGCAAAAGGAACCGCCTCACTCGAAACCATCAGGATTTTCATAGCAACCTCCCCGGTTGACCCACACCCACACTCATCATACACGACGCTTGCAAGACGTGCAAGGAGGTTGCCGCGCCCCGCCCCGCCTCCTCCCCCGCAAAAAAAGCCCGCCGGCTTTTGCCGACGGGCTTTCCACTTACGGTTTTACCCAGCGCAGGATGACTACGCCGTTGCCGGGACGGCCTGACCTGCCGCCGCCTGTTCTGCTGTCATCATTCCCATATCAATCTCCTATGCCATTGTGGTGAGCGCATTATACTGCGGCTTCCCCCAAACGGCAACCCGCAAAAAAAGCCCGTCGGCTTTTACCGGCCTTTTTTGTTTCAACTGGCGGCTATCGCCAATTTACATACCGGAAACGCCGATAATGAAGGGGTGGATAAGCAAGAACTAAAAACATTCATTACTGAAACTATGAACAATAGGGCAGCTCCCCATAAATGGGTAAGAATAGGGGAGTTGGTCAAAGAGATGCGGACGTACATAGCGAAAGACGGCTATCTCTTGGTTTTTGACGCGTGGAGACAAAAAAAGGCTCAGAGAAACACTACTGCAAATATGCCAAGCGTAAACGCCCTAGACGACTCTCTGTCTGCCTATGCTCATTATCGGCCGAAACCTACCAAAAAGTCAAGCGGCTTTTTTTTGGAATAGTAGCCCCCCCCCCAAAAAAAAGCCCCCGGCTCATTGCCAGGGGCTTTCACTCCTTACGCCGTGTTTCTTACGGCTGCTGCTTCGTCCATGTATTGTCCTGCCGCGTATACGTTCCGCTGCCGCCCGTGCTTCCGTCAAGGTATTTGGTCCTCAAGTCGCCGACGAATGGGGGGTACTCTGAGCTTATAGCGATGCCGTTACTGTTAAAGGTTACGCTGTTAAGGCCGGAGGATGCAAACGCATAGTCCGCGATGGCGGTCAGGCTCGCCGGCAGGTCTATGCTGGTAAGGCTGGTGCAGTTTTCGAACGCACAGACGTCGATGGTGGCCAGGTTCGCCGGCAGGGTTACACTGGAAAGACCGGTGCACCAGTTGAACGTATGCATGCCGGTAGAGCTCAGGTTTGTGCATTGGGACAGGTCTGCGCTGGCAAGGTTTTCACATCCAAAGAACACAGACTCGCCGATGGTGGTCAGGC
>JAITNO010000180.1 GCA_031290405.1 Spirochaetaceae bacterium | reverse complement strand
GGCAGGCCGAAGGTGGGGTCGACGGTGCGCTCGCCGGGGATCTCGTCTTTGGAGGCGCCGCCGGGGTTGATGCAGAGGTAGTGGTTCATGCGGATTTTGCCGCGCCCGACTTCGACGCCTTTGATCTTGAAGCAATACTCCGAGGGGTCCAGGGCCATGTTGTCGATGATCCGCACGCGGGGGATGACCAGCCCCAATTCGAGGGCGGACTCGCGGCGCAGGTGCTGGACGCGCTCGAGGAGCTCGGCGCCCTTGTCTTTGTCGACGAGGGGGATGAGGCCGTAACCGAGCTCAAGGGAGAGCGGGTCCAGGGGCACGATGGGCGAAAGCTCGCCTGAGTCTTCTTTCTTTTGTTCGATGGCTCCGCCGCCGCCGCCTGTGGAGGCGGCTTTGCGCCGCAGGTCTCTGCCCAGGCGGAAGGCGGCAAAGGCCAGGAGGAGGGCCATCGGGACGAGGACATACCAGGGGAAGCCGGGGATGAAGGCAAAGATGAGCAGGACGGCTGAGCCTATCCAATAGATCTGCGGGCGTTTGGAGAACTCTTCGGTTACGTCTTCGGCGAAGGTGCCGGTGGCCACCGAACGCGTCACGATGATGCCGGTGGCGGTGGAGATGAGGAGGGCGGGGAACTGGCTCAGGAGGCCGTCGCCAATCGAGAACGAGATGTAGGTGCTCAGCGCCTGCGAGAAGGGCTCGCCGTGCAGCGCCACCCCGATGATGATGCCGGCGACGACGTTCACCACCGTAATGAAGATGCCGATCTTGACGTTGCCGGAGATGAACTTGCTGGCGCCGTCCATGGCGCCGTAGAAGTTCTTTTCGCGCTCGATCTCTTCCTTGCGCCGCTTCATCTCGTCCGCGTTGATGGCTCCGGAATTGAACTCAGCCTCGATGGCCATCTGTTTCTGGGGCATCGCGTCCAACGTAAAGCGCGCGGCGACTTCGGCGATGCGCGTCGAGCCCTTGGTAATGACGACGACCTGCACGGCGATGATCACGATGAAGATGACGAAGCCGACGACGAGCCCCTGCGTCCCACCTGCGCCGACGACGAAGCTGGAGAACGCCCGCACCATGCGCCCGCCGAACCCCGCGCCCTGCGTCAGAATCAGGCGCGTGGAGGAAACGTTCAGCGCAAGACTGAACACGGTGGTAACAAGCAGCATGGTGGGGAAAACGCTAAAGTCTGTCGCCCGCCTCATGTAGAGGACGATCAGGAGGATGAGGAGGCCTAAGATAAGGTTGAGGGCCATAAGGCTGTCCAAGAGCACCGTCGGTATGGGGATAACCAGCATCATCACGACGGCGACGACGGCGACGGCGACGACGACGTCGCCCCTCTTTCCTAAAATGCTTCCGCCGTCCGCCGGCGCAAGAGGCATACTCACATCCGCCATAACGCGCCCCTCCCAAGGCGATGCATGGCAGTCTGGCAGAAGGTGGGGAAACCTGTCAAGCCCCGCACGCGGATGCATGGAAAAGAGGGCGATAAGAAGTGGAGCCTCACGACCAGGCTTAGCGGTGCGGAGGGTCTTTCCTTCCTCCGCACTGCTCCTGGGCTGTTGTAATTTGACAAAACCACGGGCAATCGGTATCTTGCCCCGCAGAAGTTGCGACTTCAAAGGAATTGTTATATGACACAGAGATTTCTTAATCTGGCTTCCGCCAGAAGAACCATTTACGCGCTGGGCAAAAACGTGAACGTCCCCCAGGCTGACCTCGAAAGTATCATTGGGGACGCGCTCAAGTTCGCCCCCAGCGCGTTTAACAACCAAAGCGTGCGCGCCGCGCTGCTCTTTAACAAACGGCATGACGAACTTTGGGACATTGTTGCGGATTGCCTGGGCCCTAAGCTTGCCGGGGCGGACGCTCGGCAAAAGTTCTTTGCAAAGGTTGCCGCTTTCAAGGCGGCCTACGGGACGGCGCTCTTCTTTACCGACGGCGCCGTCGTAAAAGAGTTCGAGGAGTTGTACCCCGCATACGCCGCGCATTTTCACGACTGGGCGGAACAGGCTCAGGGGAACGCGAACTACGCGGTCTGGCTTGCCCTGCACGACAACGGCATCGGGGCTTCGCTGCAGCACTACAATCCGGCGATTGACGAGGCCGTCCGCAGGGCTTTCGCCGTCCCCGCCTCCTGGATTCTGCGGGCGCAAATGCCTTTTGGCTCGGTCGAGGCGGCAGCGGGCGATAAATCGTTCATCGCCCCAGGCGAACGGTGCATGATTTTCTCTTAAAAGCGTGTGCAGGCGGCGTCTCTTGATTGCGCGCGCCGCCTGCCCCTTCCCCTTCCCCTTGACGCGGGCAAAGGCGGCGCGCGCCCTAGTCAGCCTGCGCCGTTTCTTGTAAAGTAGTCACCAATGATAGTTATGAAATTTGGCGGGAGCTCCGTGTCCAACGCGGAGCGCATCCGCACTATGGCGAAGATCGTGGCCTCCCAGCTTGAGCGCAAGCCGGTCGTCGTGCTGTCCGCGATGGGCGATACGACGGACGCGCTGCTTGAAGCTGCGGACAGGGCCTTGGATGAGGGGCCCGACACGGTGGGGCCTTCGCTTAAACGCATTGCGGACATTCACATGGACGCGCTCAAGGAGCTCCACTTGGCGGAGCGGGCGGCGGAAACCATCCGCCCGCTTCTTGCCGAGCTGGGCTCGCTGCTTACCGGCGTTTCGCTTATCAAAGAGTTGACGGAAAAGACGCGCGACTTCTTGGTGTCGTTCGGCGAGCGGCTCTCCGTCCGCGTTGCCGCAGGTTGGCTTAGATCCTTGGGGATGAACGCTCAGGCCTTTGACGCGTGGGACTTAGGGTTTGTAAGCGACGCGCAGTTTACGCGCGCCGAACTGGTTGCGGGGTGCGAGGCCTCCGTCGCCGCCGCGGTCGCGCCGCTTATCGAGGCGGGGGTGCTGCCTGTGGTAACGGGTTTTATCGCCAAATGCGGCTCGGGGGCGATTACGACGCTGGGGCGCGGCGGGTCGGATTTGACGGCGACGTTCCTGGCAGCCTCCTGCGGCGCTGAAGAGGTGCAGGTGTGGAAGGACGTTGACGGCATCATGACCTACGACCCGCGCATCGTCGCCTCCGCGTTGCCGGTGGCGGACATCAGCTACGACGAGGCGGCGGAGCTGGCCTACTTCGGCGCCCAGGTGCTGCACCCGTGCGCCATGCTGCCGTGCAGCAAGACGGGAACGCCGGTCATCGTGAAGAATTCTTACAACCCTGATGCGCCGGGCACGAGGATAAGCGCCGACGCCGCGGGGGCGGCTCCGGTAAGGGCCCTTACCTCGCGCTCGGACGTTGCGCTTATCGACATTGTTTCGGCGCGAATGCTTGGCGCGAGCGGGTTTTTAGGCGAAGTGTTCTCGGCGTTTGCGCGGCATAAGATCTCCGTCGACATGGTGGCGACGAGCGAAGTGTCCGTGTCGATCACCCTCTCGTCAGACTACGATCTAAGCGCCCTCAAGAGGGAGCTTGCCCGCATAGCCAACATTGAAGTAAAAACAAAGAAGGCGATTGTTACAATCGTCTGCAACGTCAAGAAGTCGTCGCAGATTCTGGAGAGGGCGTTTGGCGTGTGCGCGAAGCTCGGCGTGCAGGTGCAGATGATCTCTCAGGGGGCAAGCAAGGTGAATATATCGTTCATCGTAAACGGATCGCAATCGGAAGAGGTCATACGCGGCCTGCATAGGGAATTCTTTGAAGCGTAGAAGACGCGTAGAAAACATTAAAAAGAGGATGCCATGAAATATAAAGTTAAAGTTCTTGCGGATCGGTATGTAAAGGTTATTTCACAGTGGAGCGGCGTCGAATGCGTCACGCTGAACGAGGCGGCGCTGCCGGACACGCTCGATTCGTACTTCGCCCTGATACTCGACGTGTTTTATTCGGGACAGATTCCGCCTGCCGCCGAGCGCATAAAACTCTACGGCGAGGAGGCGACCGCGTTTGAAACATGGGGAAACAAAGACCGCTTTTTGGTGGGCGACATTCCGTTGCGCTTTGAATTCAAGCCGATGAAAAACATCGAAAACCTTGTGTCAATCGCCGACACCGACACAGATTCCCTCTACCTTATTAAAGACGCAGGGACCTATTCCTTCTACAGGCTTGTCGAAGGCGAGATACTCTTTTCCCGCAGCAACTGGATTGTCGATCTGCGCAAACGCCTCCATCATCTGAACGATGCTTTTTGGCGCGCGATGCGCGACGCCTGCCAGTCAAAGATGGATCACTTTTTAAGCGATCTGGGGGCGGCCTTCATTCAGTACGACGACTTTTGCTGCCTTATATCGGGGTCCGGCTTTATTAAGGCCGCGTGCCTCACCCTGTTCTGCATCAACAAACGATTTGAGCCTTCGCACCGGCAGTACTACAAACAGGTGCTCGAATTGCCCATTCAGAGCGCTTCGTTTCGGGCGCAGCTCGAGACGTTCCTTCGCACCGACGCGGAATCGACGATGGAACGCACCTATTCCACGGCAAAGCTGATCGCCCGCGGAATCGTCGCCCTATGAAAACAGCCGCCGCGTCCCT
Source organism: Spirochaetaceae bacterium (assembly GCA_031290405.1). GTDB lineage: Bacteria > Spirochaetota > Spirochaetia > Treponematales > Breznakiellaceae > JAITXS01. The sequence goes on along the minus strand of JAITNO010000180.1, from coordinate 3,073 downwards.
CGCAACGCTGGCTGCGTGCCTTTGCTGTGCCGCTTGCATCTACAACGAGCCCTCTACAGTTTCTTTTACCGACGGGGACGGCGCGGCGCACACCCTGTTCGCCCGCTCCAAGAAAGCCGCCGGCGGCGCCGTCAAGCTCGACGCGAACGGAACGTATGAGTATCGCCTGGAGGAGCCGCTTTCAATCCCGAAAAACTCCTCAATACTGGTCGATTACACGCTTTCCGGTGTTGCAACCCTTGCCGCAGGAGACGAAACGCAGTGCGTCTTGAGCATTGACGACGGCGAGCGCTTCGTCCTGCCGTTCAATTTTTCGTTTATCGGCATCAACGCCCTCTCCGAACACATTCTGTATGCGCTTCCCGTAAACGCAACCGAAATCGGCGCCATTTCGATAACTACACAAGGCAAAAACAAAACAGGCGGCGCCCTCACCGTCGCAACCATCCAGGTAACCGAGCGGACGCTGGGATACCGCATAGACGACGGCGCCCTCTATGCGACGCCGTTTGTGTATGCCGACGCCGCGAAGGGCGCCATCGTCATTGAGCCCCCGCCCGAGTATGCCCTCGCCGGCAAAATAAACCTGCGCATGGAAAACATCGGCGCCCCTGCCGCGATTGCAAGCGCGGGAAGACGCTACGAGTATGTCGCCGGCAACCCCGCCGTCGAGAACAGCATCACCATGCCCGAATGCGCCTTCGCCGCCAACCCCTACCCCATCGTCTTTGAAGGCGACGCCCGTTCCGTCCTCGCCACCCCCGCCCCCACGAGAGAGTTCCCCCGCGAGCCCGTCCCCGCCGACCCCGGCATCATCCTTTCGGCGCCGCAGTCCTCTTGGCGCGACGAACGCTACGAGGTCTACCGCTGGGACGCGTTCCCTTCGATTTTGATTTTCGACGCGGCGGATTACGAGGTGCAGGACCGAATGCTCAAGCGCCTTGCGTTCTTCGCCGAAAAGAAAGGCTATCGCGGCAAGATCGTCAGCGATGAGGACATGGAAGGGCAGCACGGCTGGAACGCGCACGATTACCGCGCCGAAACGCTCGCACAATTCTTCAACGCGGCGAATAAAATCAACGTTCCGCTCCAGGCCGAAGAGCGGGAATTGGAACAAATAGTCCTTGCAAACGGGATAATCGCCAGAAGTGAGCCCAACGGCCCCTATGCGCCGGGAGAGGGGGCCATCGTCTCCCTATCGCGCGAGATTGCGCCCGTCGAGCTCCGTCAACGTTTGATGGTTCACGAATGTTTTCACGGCATATTCTTTATCGACGCGGATTTCCGCGCGTTCAGCGAACGGCGATTGGCAAACTTAGCCCCGCAAGCGAAGGCCTTTTTGCGTTCCTACCTGGAATACTCCGCCTACGATACGTCCGACGCCTATCTGTTCGTCAACGAGTTCATGGCGTACGTCTTGCAGCAGCCCGTCGCCGCCGCCGCCGAGTATTTTGGAAAATATTGGCCCGAAAAATTCGAAAAGCACGAGTGGCGTTACAAGACGCTTCCCAAAAAAGACGAAGAGAGCGGCGTGTGGCCCCTCCTCGCCGAGGCGTTCGACGGCGAAGCGCACGCTTTTTCGGGCTACGTCAACACGCGCTGGGGCCTCTCGGCAGGCCGCCTCTGGCGCATCAAGCCCCGCTGAGCAGGCGCGCCCGCGCCCAAAAGCAAGTCCATAGGGCGGGCTCCCCCCGCCGTCTTGACTTAATGCGGCGGACAAGGAAAAATCAGGGGATATGAAAATCGCGCTTACCGGCATCAAGCCCACAGGAAACCTCCACATTGGCAATTACTTCGGCGCCATCAAGCCGGCGCTGGAGCTCTCGCAGCGCTACACGGCTCGGTATTTTATTGCGGACTATCACGCGCTCAACACGGTGAAGGATCCTGCCGAATTGCGCCGCTATGTTCTTGAAATTGCCGCCGGCTGGCTTGCCGCGGGGCTGGACCCGCAGAGGGTCGTCTTTTACCGGCAGAGTTCGGTGCCCGAGACCTTCGAACTTGCCACTATTCTGATGGCGTTTACGGCCAAGGGGCTGATGAACCGCGCCCACGCGTACAAGGCGGCGGCGCAGGCGAATGGGGAAAAGGGCCTCGATGCGGACGCCGGCGTCAACATGGGGCTTTACACGTATCCTGCGCTTATGGCGGCGGACATTCTGCTCTTCGACCCCGACGCGGTGCCGGTGGGGCGCGACCAGACTCAGCACGTGGAGATGGCGGCGGACATCGCGCAGGCGCTCAACTTCAACTATAAGAAGCCCTTGCTCAAGATACCCGAAGCGGTTGTACAGGAGAGCGTGGCCGTGGTGCCGGGGTTGGACGGGCGGAAGATGAGCAAGAGCTACGGCAACGCCATTCCGCTCTTCGCGCCGGAAAAGCAGCTTCGCAAGTTGGTGATGCGCGTGGTAACGAACTCTCAAGGGGTTGGGGAGTCTAAGGACCCGGACGCTTCCCAGCTGTTTGCGCTCTACAAGCTTTTTGCTTCTGAGGCGGAGCAGGCGGCGCTTGCCTCGCGTTACCGCGCGGGGGGGATGGGCTGGGGCGACGCGAAGGAGGAGCTTTTCTATGCGGCGAATCGCTGCCTTGCCCCGATGCGGGAGCGTTTCGACGCGCTTATTGCGGATCCGGCGGGGCTGGGGGAGGTTCTTGCGTCGGGCGCGGAGAGGGCGCGCGCGATTGCGAAGGAGACGCTCCGGCGTCTGCGGGACGCGATTGGCATCACGATGAACAAAGAATAAAGAGCAGAGAGCAAGCGTTGGCTCTTTGAGAGCAGGCTTTGGCTCTTTGAGAGCAGGCGTTGGCTCTTTGAGAGCAGGCGTTGGCTCTTTGAGAGCAGGCTTTGGCTCTTTGAGAGTCGGCTTTGGCTCTCGGAGAGTCAATCTTTCTGCTCAGAGAGTCAATCTTTCTGCTCAGAGACGAAATCTTTCCACTCAGAGACGAAATCTTTCTGCTCGGAGAGTCAATCTTTCTGCTCGGAGAGTCAATCTTTCTGCTCGGAGAGTCAATCTTTCTGCTCGGAGAGTAAATCTTTCCACTCGGAGAGTCAATCTTTCTGTTCGGAGAGTCAATC